>JAITFY010000080.1 GCA_031281025.1 Treponema sp.
AAACTTTTTATTACCCGGTATTATTCTTTCCAGTTTTTAATTAAAAGTTCACTCACAGTACCCCGTCCGGCAGAATCAGAGTTAATCGTTCTTTTTGCCTGTACAGGCATTATTTCAAAGAGACAATTTTTATATAATTCCCGGATATATTCTGTGTCTGAGTTGCTTAACAAACATTTTATTCCGCTATCTGTCATTTTAACCATAACATTACGCAGCCGTTCCTGTTCATTTTCGTTAAATCCATTTGCCTGGTAACCGGTGAAATTAGTTTTATCCGGGCTATGATAGGGAGGATCAAAATATATGAACGACTCTTTGTTTGCTGTTGTGATAATCTGTTCAAAATCATTGTTCAAAATGGTAATCTCATTTGAACTTAAATAATTACTGATTTGACGTAAAACAATATCTTCACATATTGCCGGATTTTTATATTTACCATAAGGAACATTAAAAAAACCCTGGGAATTTACACGGTATAAACCATTAAAACAAGTTTTATTTAAGAAAATTAAACGAGCAGCTTTTTCAATATTTGCCAATTCATTAAATTTTACTTCGTCACGATCTATATTTCTTATTTCATAAAAATATTTTTCGTTATTCTTTTTTTGATGATTTTTGAGCAGCAAAATAAGCTCTTCTGCATTATCTCTTATAACATTGTAAGTTAAAATTAATTGTGCATTACAATCATTTATTACCGCTTTTTTTGGCTGTAGTTCAAAAAAAACCGCCCCGGCTCCAACAAACGGCTCGTAATAAATGTAATTATTAATGTTTTTGGGAAGATGTTTTTTTATTTCCGTTAATAATTGTCTCTTACCCCCCGCCCATTTTAGATAAGGTTTAATAAGGGGGTTGTTTTTAACCATGGATACAGTATTCAAAATATTTTAGATTTTTACTATAGTTTTTGCAAAGGTTACGATTAAAATAATTAACAACTTCGCAAAACCGTAGTATAATAACAACAATGAAAGAAAACAATTCAGCCAGCCAAAAAATGGTTAAAGAACAGCTGATAGCCAGAAACATAAAATCCCAGACTGTTTTGGAAGCCATGTTAAATGTACCAAGGTATCTTTTTGTTCCGGAAAATATGCAGGAAAGTGCGTTTAGTGACTCTGCTTTGCCGATTGGATTGGGGCAGACGATTTCCCAGCCTTATATCGTTGCATTTATGACCGAGCAGCTTGAACCTGTACCCGGCATGAAAATCCTGGAAATAGGAACAGGGTCGGGTTATCAGGCTGCAATTTTGGCGTATCTTGGGTGCAAAGTTTATACGATTGAGTTGCTGGAAGAACTTAATATCAGGGCAAAAAAGGCCATAAACTCCCTTGAGTTTGATAATGTTAGGATAAAACACGGAGACGGTTATTTGGGTTGGCCGCAGGAAGCGCCATTCGATGCCATAATTGTTACCGCTGCTCCTGACAAAATACCGGAAAAACTGGTTGAACAGTTAAAAGACGGCGGAAAAATGATAATACCTGTCGGGGAAGCCGGTTCAATTCAATCGTTAAAACTTATCACTAAAAAGGATGATGTGATTAGGGAAAACGATCTACTTCAGGTAAGATTTGTTCCTATGGTAGAATCTGACATTTAAAACATCTTTTTCCTTGCTTTTTAGGCTTTTACATGATACTATGTTCGTTAGTGTAAAAGGAGCATATAAACGTGAGTGCATCTGAACAATTAGAAGACATTCCCATCAGTACCGTAGACTCGCCGTCGGTGGTGCTGGAGCTTATTCATCAACTTAAAATCAAAGATGTTATGACTACGACTGTCATTACCGGAGAAAAGAAACAAACAATGAAGCATATTCAGGCTTTGTTACGCGAAAATAAAATTGCCGGGATTCCCATTTTGGAAGGCCGGCAGCTGGTTGGGATTGTTTCAACCGAAGATATTATTCACGCTCTGGAAAAAGGACAAATTGATGCTCCGGCGGAAGAAACGATGACCAAAAATGTCATTCATCTGCAGGATGATATGCCTCTTTCGTTTGCCATTACTTATCTTAATAAATATAGATACGGCAGGTTTCCGGTATTAAATAAAAACAATGAATTAGTAGGAATTCTTACTTCTACAGATGTTATACGCAATCTATTAATCGAAATGAATCGTGAGGTACAAAGATTGGAAAGGCTTCAGAAAACCGGCGAAGTTGCGCTTTCAAAGTATTCAGAAATGGAATTTGCTACCATGCATTATAACTTTGAAATGGCAGGAAAAGCTTCAACAGAAATTAAAAAAGCGCTTAAACAGCGCAATTATGATCCTAAACTGATAAGGCGCGTAGCCATTGCATGTTACGAGCTAGAAATAAATCAGGTTGTTCATTCCGATGGCGGCGTTATACGCTGTTCCATTGTACCGGACAAAATTATAATCACGGCGGTTGACACAGGCCCCGGAATTGAGGATGTAAATCAGGCGCTTAAAGAAGGCTATTCTACGGCAAATGAATATATCCGCTCGCTTGGATTTGGCGCAGGAATGGGACTTGCCAATACAAAACGTGTTTCTGATGAATTTTCAATTAATTCAACGCTGGGGAAAGGTACAACAGTACGTTCAGTTGTACTTGTGAATTCCACAAAGGATGAAAATTAAGGTTATGAAAATTAGCGAAGTGGCAGATGCCCTTGGCGCAGAAATCTGTCAGAACGAGTTTGACGATGTCGATGTACAAGGCGCTTATACATCCGACCTTCTTTCCGACGTAATGGCCCATGCAAAAGACGGCGGCGCTTTTATCACCATACAGGCTCATAAAAACACTGTAGCAGTTGCATCTCTTGTAAACATTTCTGTAATTATTATCTGCAACTCCCGTCCGCTTCCTGATGATATGCTGGAAGCTGCAAAGGATGAACGTATAGCCGTTATTCGCACAAAGGAAAATCAATTTACTGTATCCGGCAAACTTTGGAATCTTTTACAGGGTTAAATAAATATGCTGGCAGATTTTCACAATCACTCATGCCTCTCTCCATGCGGTTCTTTGGAGCTTTCTCCAAGGCGACTACTGGAATTGGGTGCTGCCAGAGGGTTGCAGCTGATGGCGCTCACTGATCACAATTCAAGCCTTAACTGCCCCGCTTTTGCAAAGCTAAGCCCTCGATACGGTATCATTCCAATTTTTGGCATGGAAGCAACAACAAACGAAGAGATTCACGTTCTTTGTCTTTTTACCAATTTGGAAGCATGTATGGCGTTTAATGATTTTGCTTATTCTATACTTACGCCCTTTTTGAACAACCCCAATAAAACCGGAGATCAGGTATATGTTGACGAAGACGACAATATCAAAGGCGAGGTTAAGTACTACCTGATTAATTCTATCGATTTAAGTATCGATAACATAGGTGCAAAAGTGATGGAGTTTGGCGGCATCGTCATTCCCGCTCATGCAGATCGAGTTGCTTTTTCTATGACAAGCCAGTTTGGAGTAATTGTAGACGGCCCCTGGGCGGCAATTGAGTGTGTACGAATTCCGCCGACTAAAAACGGGTTTGCACTCAATACATTGGGTTATCCTCTTACGATTTCATCAGACGCACATTTTCCCGAACATGTGGGGCGCAGGCCTTTTAAACTTGATGTTACAGCGGAAGAACTGCTTGCCGGCGGCAATGAAGCCAACATGGATGTATTAAAATCAGCACTTGGGAGGAGGCCTAGATTTTAAAGATATGGAGAATAACAGCCAAATTTCTGCCGATATTTATAGAAGTGAAATTTCTTTTTCCTGCGATTCTTCTTTTTCTCTTTGTTGGTTTAAAGCCAGCTTTGGTATTCGCCGCTCCTTTGGAGAGCGGGTTTGCGCTTGCGCCAAGACCATCGGCATCGCAGGAAGAAAAGATTCGCGCTTACTCGCAGGCACGACAAAGTGTTGTTGAAGCTGCAAGAAAGTACGAAGGTACTCCCTATGTTTACGGAGGGTTATCTGCCCGAGGGGTGGATTGTTCGGGGTTTATCGTTCTTGCTTTTAGGGATGCTCTTGGTGTAACGCTTCCAAGATCTGCAGCTGGACTTTATTCATGGAGCGAAAGAATCCCCTATGAAAGAGCCCAGAGCGGAGACTTATTGTTTTTCAGAACCGATAACACCCGAAGAATAACCCATGTTGGTTTGTATCTTGGCAGCCGGCGTTTTATTCATGCAGCTTCCGCTGGTTCAAAAACGGGGGTTATTTATTCCAGCCTTGATGAACAGTATTGGTCTCGTGCTTTTGCCGGTGCAGGCCGTGCCATTCCCGAAGGCGTTCCAGGCATAAATGTCGAAACCGGCACATCAATTGCTGATACCAGTCCCCCCAACAGGCAGGAGACCAGGCAAGTAAATACAACAAATGATAATTTAACTTTACATCTTAATGCAGCATTTGCACCAACTTTGGATTTGTTTTTTTTAAACGAAAGTGTAATACGCGGTTTTACATCTCAAATTGGCGTGTATACGCCGCTTGGTTCACAATTTGGTTTAGGCCTCGAATTAAGGCCGGAACTAGACAGAACACTTAGAGTTTTTCGTCTGCCTTTAACCATATCATTAGGGGTTGGCAATGAGTTCACTTTTTTTGCCGGCCCGGTTTTAAGCATTGGCAGGGCTGCCATTAATGTAGATGGTTCTCAGCGAAAATATTACGGCGGAACCAGTATGTTTGGCATTGCAGGCGTAACATATGCGCCTCAAATATTTAAAACTGCCAAAAGAAGTGAGCTTGCTCCTTATTTTGAAGTTGCATGGCAGTCGTATTCCGCCAACAATACAAACTTTCGCTTTTTTGCCGACACCTCTGCAAGCTTTCGTATGTCCGCCGGAATCAGATGGCGAATGGAAATATAATAATCAAAGCTAGACAAAATCGATTCCTATCACCATAATTTGTTTATGAATAATAAACCTAAAACAAAACTGCTTACAAGCAACCGGCTTGTTAACAAGCTTAGCTATGCAAGCGGAGATATTTATGGCGGCGGAGCGTTTCTAATTTTCAGCCTCTTGTTTATGAATTTTCTGGTACTTGTCGAAGGTCTGCCTGTCGTTGCAACTACTATCATCATTTTTATTGGAAGAATATGGGATGCAATTACCGATTCAATAATGGGAATTATTTCCGACAGAACCCGTTCTAAATTGGGAAGGCGCAGGATCTATTTTTTAATCGGAATAATTCCGGTTTTTGTGTCTTTTTTCATGCTTTTTTATTCCTTTGGCATTCAAACTCAAACTGCAAAAATAGTCTATTACGCAATTTCCTACATGGTTTTTGGAACAGTGTTCAGTATTGTCATGGTTCCATACAATGCGATCCTGTCGGACATGACATCTGATTATAACGAGCGTACAAGTTTTACAACAATCAGAATGCTTTTCTCTGGAGGCGCAGCATTAATTTGCGCTGTAATACCAAGCATCATAATTAAATCATTTGGTGCCGAAGAAATTGGCTTTGAACAAATTCACGGTTATCTTATTATGGGGCTTATCTTTGGAGCGATCTTTGGGGGCTGCTGGTTTTTTGTTTTTCTGGGAACATGGGAAAGAAAGGAACTTCCCAAGCCGGAAAAAGTACCGCTTAAAAACTGGCTGACAGTTTTTTCAAACAAAGCTTATAGAAATTTCCTGGGTATTTTTCTTTCCTTCCAAATTGCTGTGGATCTTGTACTTGCATTATTTATTTTTTATGTCGACATTGTCGTTCTGCAGTACCAAAACTATGAGTTGATTGTAGGCACGCTTCTTGTTTGTTCAGTACTCCTTATGGTTTTTCAGGGCAAGCTCGCAGAAAAAAAGGGAAAAGCTTATCCGCTTTACATTGGTATTCCTGTATGGATGATTTCCACGCTTGTGTTCATCTGGCTGGGGCCTGGTGTCCCAATTATTACACTGTGCATTTTGGCTGCCCTTATCGCAGTTGGCTCATCAGCAGGCAACCTTTCTACCTGGTCAATGCTCGCCGACATATACGATATCGACGAAATTTGCACAGGCAAACGCCAGGAAGGTCTTTACTCCGGCATGACAACATTCCTTCGCAAGTTTGCCAGCGGTGTTGCCATATTACTGATGGGAGTTGGGCTTCAGGCAATGGGCTTTGATCATAACAGATATACAATTCTAAAAGAAACAAGTGCAGAATTTGATCCGGCCATATATGCGCAAAGTAACATCGTAACAGGTATAAAATGGATGTTTGTCCTTATCCCGTTTATACTTCTGTTAATCTGTCTGTTATTTGCAATTAAAAACAAAATAACCAAGCGGCGTTTTGATGCAGTATTAAAAGGGATTGACGAGTTCAAAACCAACGGGAATATTGATGCATTAACTGAACAGGAAACGGCGGATGTGTTGATTGCCACCGGAATGGAGAAAGCAAAGCTGTGGGGGCGGGGGTAGCTACACCACAAAGTTTACCAGTTTATCCTGCACAACAATCACTTTTTTGATAGCTTGCCCTTCGAGCCACTTTTGCACGCCGGGCAGAGCCATGGCTGTTTTTTCAAGTTCATCTTTGGCGGTTCCTGCCGCTATTGTAAATTTGTCGCGAACCTTACCGCACACTTGAACTACTACGGTTACTTCGTCGTCTAACGTCAATGCCTCATCGTAAGTTGGCCAGCCGCAGGCGGACACGGATTCCTTGTAACCCAGTTTTTCCCACAGTTCTTCGCCCAAATGAGGCGCATACACGCTGATCATAACCACCAACGGTTCCCACAACGAACGTGGAACAGATGGCAATTTAACAAGCTCATTGGAGTAAATCATCATAGCACTGATAGCCGTATTAAAATTGAGAGAAGCTGTGTCATTAGTTACCTTTTTAATTGTCTTATGCAAAAGTTTTGTCAGTTTATCCATAGATTGGGAATCAGGGGCTGGCGATTCATTTTTAGTACCCAGCATCCACAGCTTTTCCAAAAATCGTGACACACCAATAAGGCCGGCAGTGATCCAGGGTTTGCTTACTTCCAGCGGGCCCATGAACATTTCGTAGACACGCATAGAGTCCGCCCCATGCGCTTTTATCACATCATCGGGGTTGATAACATTGCCGCGGCTTTTGCTCATCTTCTGGTTGTCCTCTCCAAGGATCATCCCCTGGTTAATGAGCCGCTGGAATGGTTCTATCGTATTTACAAGGCCGCAATCATACAAAACCTTGTGCCAGAAACGAGCGTACAATAAATGCAGTACGGCATGTTCAGCGCCGCCAACATACAGGTCAACAGGCAGCCAATAATCGATTTTTTCTTTTGCTGCAAATTCCTTGTCATTGTTTGGATCGAGGTAGCGAATGTAGTACCAGCAGGAACCTGCCCATTGCGGCATGGTGTTTGTTTCCCGCTTTGCTTTTGCGCTGCATTTGGGACAAGTGGTATTCACCCACTCATCAATGTTTGCCAGCGGGGATTCTCCCGTGCCGGTAGGTGCAAACGACTTTACCTGCGGGAGCTTAAGGGGCAGCTCGTTTTCGGGTAACGGCACTATGCCGCAAACATCGCAATGCACGACAGGGATGGGCTCGCCCCAATAACGCTGACGTGAAAAGATCCAGTCCCTCAACTTGTAATTAACCGCTTTTTTGCCGATTCCTTTTTCTTCGAGCCATGCGGTTATACGCTTTTTTGCTTCCTCTGTGGATAGACCGTTAATGAGACCGGAATTTACAGAATAGCCGTCTGTTACGGTACATTCCGCAGGCTCTTTGGAATAGTCCCCCTCCGGCTTTTCGCCGTTTGTTACAACCTGAACGATTGGCAGCCCGAACGCTTTTGCAAATTCCCAGTCCCTTTCATCGTGAGCGGGAACTGCCATTATTGCGCCGGTGCCGTAGGAGATGAGGACATAGTCGGCTATCCAAATCGGAATCTTTTGCTCGTTGACAGGGTTGATAGCATAAGCGCCGCTGAACACGCCTGTTTTTTCTTTGGCAAGATCGGTGCGTTCAAGATCGCTTTTTAGGGAAGCTGTTTGAATATATCCTGTTACTGCCTGTTTTTGTTCTGGGGTAGTGAGCTTCTCCACATACGGATGCTCCGGTGAGAGTACCATATAAGTTGCGCCAAAAAGAGTGTCTGGCCGGGTGGTGTAGATTTCCAGTGTTTCGGGGTGGCCGTCAATTTTAAAGGTAACATTGGCGCCTTCGCTGCGGCCAATCCAGTTGCGCTGCATTAACTTAATCGGCTCCGGCCAGTCAAGGGTATCAATATCGTTAAGCAGGCGTTCTGCATAGGCAGTTATTTTGAGTATCCACTGGCGTATCCGTTTACGGGTTACTTTTTCCCCGCACCGTTCGCATGAGCCTTCTTTTACTTCTTCGTTGGCAAGTCCTGTTTTACATGAAGGGCACCAGTTGATTGGGCTTTCGGCTTCGTAGGCAAGTCCCTTTTCAAAAAGCTTAAGGAATATCCATTGCGTCCAGCGGTAATAATTTTCGCAGGAGGTATCAACTTCGCGGTCCCAATCATAGGAAAAACCAAGGGCTTTGATCTGCTCGCGGAAGCGCTCGATATTGGCTGCGGTTGTAATAGCGGGATGTGTGCCGGTTTTGATGGCGTAGTTTTCGGCGGGTAAACCAAACGAATCAAAACCCATGGGGTGCAGGACGTTAAAACCATTCAAACGCAGATACCGGCAGTAGATGTCGGTAGCCGTATAACCTTCGGGATGGCCAACGTGCAGCCCCTGCGCCGACGGATAGGGGAACATATCAAGCACATAGGCGCGCTTTTCTTTGGGTACAGCCGGGTCTTCCAGCGTTTTAAACGTTTTGTTTTCCGCCCAGAATTTTTGCCATTTGGGCTCGATTGTTTCAAAAGGATACTTTGCCATACGCATGTATTATAAAGAATTTTCTCAAGAATGAGAATAACCTGAAGGGGGTGCCAGGCACCAAATAACATTTACCATAATTACCTTGACCTATCTTTAATAATATGAGATACTTATAAAATAATGGATTATTTATTTTCTAAGACATTGTCTGAAATCCTTGCACATTCAGTTGTGTTTCCAGGCCGGCCATTACGCTGTATGGTGGTTGCTAATCCTACTGCAGGCGGGTTTTACATTAAATCAAAATGGGCATCACATATTCGCATTTTAAATAAGTACGTTGAAAAAGCCAAAGCAAATCCTGGTAGACAGCTTCATAAAAACATTATCATTAACCTTACACAAGGCAAGGGGTCAGCAAAAGAGATAACTAATGCTTTTATTAATATGATCGAAAAAGACCAGAATCCCTTTTATCTTATAATCAGTGCAGGCGGCGATGGTACCCATAGCGAGGTTATGTTTTCAATTTACAATGCGCCGGCTCATGTACGATCAAATGTGGCAATACTCAGACTCCCAATGGGAACAGGAAATGACGGCGCCGATGCAACTACTTTGGAAGGCGCTCTGGATCTGCTTCTAAGTCCTTCCCGGATTGAATATGCTCCGGCTGTGCAACTGGTACTTGCAGATGACGGGCCGGCAAAATCAAAAGGCCCTTTCCTTGCTTTTAACATCCTTTCTGTTGGGCTGGATGCCTATGTTACACATAAAACCAATTCCATGAAAGGCAAAGTAGCCGGAAATACCTATAAATTTTGGATTGACATGGCTGCTCTGTTTTACGAAAAAAAGTTTAAAGTAGATTTTATGGATGTACGGGCGTTTGATGTTGATAATAACGAGCTTTTATCTTTTAACGAAAAATTATTGCTTTTGGCAATGGGCGTATCCGGTCACAGAACCTATGGTTCACAGCAAAAAATCCTGAGCGATCATCGAAATGTATGTGCAGTAAAAAAAATGTCTTTACTAAATAAATTAAAAATAAAAGGACAAGTTACCAAAGGAAAACACACAGAAAATCCAAATGCAATTATGCTTAATGCTCATCGTCTTGAATTTTCCGGGAAACACCCTATACTCGCCCAAATGGATGGTGAAACTGTCCTCCTGCAGCCCGAAGATTTCCCGGCCAAAATGGAGCTTACTTCCCCAGTAATCCCATTGTTAAAAATGGGGTAAAACCACTATTGACAAATTCGCTGATTGCATGGCAATATGTTTAGGCTTAAATACCATGTAAAGGGAGAGCGATAAAATGGCTGCAACAGGCAAAAAAAAGAAAAAATTACCGCCAATTGATCAGGATTTCCTGGATAAAATGGAAGCTGCACTAATGACATTAAGAGCCGAAATTGTTGATAACCTAATAGCCAGCAACGAAGATTTCAAGGAAATTATGGAGGGGCTGGAACCCAAAGATCCGGCTGATATCGCATCTGACGATATTGACAGAAAGATGATAGAAGCCATCGGCACTCAGGAACTAAAACGTCTTAAACTGATTGAATCGGCAATTACGCGCATCAAACACGGCAAGTACGGTCACTGTATTAAATGCGGAAAACGTATACCACAGGATCGTCTTGTAGCAATTCCTTTTGCCCTCATGTGCATTGAGTGCAAATCCGAAGACGAAAGACGGAATCGTTAGGAAAAAACACGATGGAAAAACAAGCAAAAAAAGCCATTGTTTTACTGGCGGACGGTTTTGAAGATGTCGAAGCTGTAACACCCATTGACTATCTCAAACGTGCCGGAATCGAAGTAACCTCTGCATCAATTTCCGGAAACCTAACCGTTACAAGCAGATGGGGCGTTATTAAACTGATAACCGACACTACTTTGATGGATGTCCAAAAATCAGGGATTGAAAGCTGGGATGCCGTGATTCTGCCTGGAGGAATACCCGGTGCGACAAACCTGGCTGCCTCAGAGGAAACAAACCGGTTCATCAAGGAAATGGCGGCTGCCGGGAAATTGGTCTGTGCAATTTGCGCTTCGCCGGTTGTGATTCTAGCACCGCTTGGTCTGCTCGACGGGAAAAAGTTCACCTGCTATCCGGGGATGGAAGACAAAATACCGCAAGGCAAGTGGCAGGATACCGATGTGGTAGTTGACGGCAACATCCTTACAAGCCGTGCGGCAGGTACATCCGGGCAATTCGCAGTTGCAATTATAGAAAAGTTACTTGATGAAGCTGCGGCAAAAAAAATAGCGGAAGCTGTTTTGTTGTAGAAATTGTTTTAATCTGTACCTATCGACGACCACACAGGAGCTGCAATTTTTGCCGGAAAGGGATTTTCCCGTTTAAAATCCGGGAGCCACTCATTGCCTGTTAAAAGTTCCTGGAAAAATCCATCTTTAATTTGGTATTCTTCCAGCCAATTCATTACAGTTTCGTATTCTTCTTTGATCACATATCTTTTAGGCGCTACTTTTTCCTTGCCGGGAACCGGAGTGTATTGTGTCATCAGCGAAAGCAAAGCACGCTCCTTAATATTTTCTGCAAACCACTGCAATACCAAACGAGTCGATTCCAGATAACCGGGCAGAATCAAATGACGTACAATCACTTTGGGTTTTTGAGCATTATCAATCATTTTTAAAATTGCCGCTTTTGCTACAGCGGGGTAATCCGGTGCGTTAAAAAACTTTTTGGCCAATCCTGTGTCAGTAGTTTTAAGGTCAGGCAGGTAAATGTCAATATGATCTTTTAAGAGTTCCAACGCTTCCCGGCTGTCGTAACCGGAAGAATTCCAAAGAAACGGAATCTGCACACCGGCTTTTCGTGCGGCAATAAATCCTTCGATGATGGCGGGCACGGCATGGCTTCCTGTAACTATATTGATATTCTCCGCTCCTGCATCACGTAAAGCGATGCAAAGACGGGCAAACTCTCTGGCAGAAACAATTTTGCTTAAGGGCGGCTCTTTGCCTACCCCATGCGAAACCTGGTGGCATTGGCAAAAAACACAACCTAAATTACAACCGCCAACAAAAATGGTTCCCGACCCGCCCGTTCCAATCAGAGGCGGCTCTTCTCCATAGTGAACCGCAGCAACACTAATACGCAGGTCTGCTGTTTCTCCGCAATAGCCAGTTTCTCCTTCATTACGGTTAATGCCGCAGTTACGGGGACAAAAAGTGCAGTTATCGTAATAGTGTTTCAGCATTTGGCTTTTATACCACAAAAATGCCATATTATCTACTTAATTATAACCTTGACAGAAACAATTTTACTGTAAATCATGAACAATGAATATAAAACCAATGGTACGTAACAATATTTGTCTGAACACCAATCCACAAGGATGCGCGGTTAACGTAAAAAAACAAATTGATTATGTTAGGAAAAATTTATCGCCGGCAATTTCATCGCCAAAGCTGGCGTTGATTATCGGCGGGTCGGGTGGTTACGGTCTTGCAAGCCGTATTTGTGCGGCATTTGGATACGGAGCTGTTACAGTTGGCGTGTCCTGGGAAAATGAGCCATCGGAAAAACGTATGGGTACGCCGGGTTTTTACAATAACGAAACCTTTAACAAAGAAGCAGAGAACGCGGGGTTAACTGCCGTTTCCATAAACGGAGATGCCTTTGCCAATGAGACCAAAACAAAAACGGTAGATGCCGTGCGGCAGGCAGCCAAACAAGCAGGAATCCCCGCAAAGATCGATCTAATTGTTTATTCACTTGCTTCTCCCGCCCGGACAGATCCAAAAACGAATATTAAACACATATCTGTTATTAAACCAATTGGCTGTGTTTTTAGCGGAAAAACCATCAATGTAATGGACGGGACTTTCAGCGATGTCTCCGTTGAAAGCGCAACAGAGGAAGAAATGTTTGACACAGTAAAAGTGATGGGCGGAGAGGACTGGGAATTATGGATGGATACACTGGATAATGAAGAGCTGCTCTGGCAGCAGACCCGCACAATTGCGTACTCCTACATTGGCCCGGAATCGTCATGGGCTATTTATAAAAACGGAACACTTGGCAGGGCCAAAGAAGACCTTGAACGCTTTTGCCGCCAAATAAACAGCAAATTCACAACACAAAAAAAAATCGACGGCGCATGGGTTTCTGTAAACAAAGCACTTGTTACAAGGGCAAGCGCTGTAATCCCAACCATCCCGTTATATATTTCGTGCCTCTTCAAAGTAATGAAAGAAAAGGGGCTTCACGAAGGATGTATCGAGCAGATAACACGCCTCTACCGCGACCGCCTCTACCCTGCCGGTGGTCAAGTGCCGGTAGACAGCGAAAACCGCATTCGCATTGACGACTGGGAAATGCGCGAAGACGTTCAAAAAGCCGTAACAGAAAAGATAAAAATCGTAACACAGGAAAATGTCTTTACAGAGACCGATTTTGAAGGGTTTAAACAAGACTTTCTGGAAGTACATGGATTTGAACCACGGATTAACACGTGAGTTGTGTGAAAAACCTCAGAATTTTTAACTTTTTCTCAAAAAACTTTCGTTTTCGGTCAAGCACCACGCATATGCACGCCATATATATGTATCAAAATAATGGAGTTGTATATGAAAAATCGTTTTATGTTAACACTGACAGTGCTTCTGCTGGCGGCAGGCTGCACAGACCGTTTCCCATCCAGCTATGTTCTGGAATTGCCGGAAGTGCCGGCTGCCTGGGTTTCTCTGCTTGGGGAACCGCATTGGCGTTTTGAGTGGGTTAACCCCGGCGGGTTAAAACAAATAGCGGACTTCCCGCCGGATGATTCACTCGCCCGTTTAGAAATTGAAATTCCGGCTTCCTGGACAAACCCTGT
>JAITFY010000165.1 GCA_031281025.1 Treponema sp.
CCGGCGGTGACATACGGTGTTGACAGCTACAACGCCACAAGGTCAAAAAAACAATTTAAATTGTATTCACAGTGCATAAGTAAACTTCACATCCGTCAAGGAACCGCCGGGGCAGTGCCCGTCGCCGCCTGAGAGGACTGCTTGGGGAGGTTTTCCTCATCACCGGCGGGGCGATTTAAAGAAGCCTATATTTTAAAACAAAACAACTGCAAGTAAAACCGCAACATAATGGCAAATAGCTGCACATAATACAAATAAGTGCCAAATAGCATGATTATAAGGTATTTTTTTATTTAGATAAAATATGCAACCTGATGTGTAAAGTCCTCCGCCGATAACAATCATAATAATTACTGGTATTGGCAATGAAACAAAAAACGCTCTTCCGCCGATAAGCATAAGCCAGCCCATGGCAATATAAACGATAACGCCAAGAATTTTCAATTTCATAAAAAATAATACAGAAACAATGCCAAGTATTACCAAAGACCACTGTATCGAAAGTATAGTTATACCAAATGGATTTAAAATATATACAAGTATAAATGGTGTGTAAGTACCTGCAATTAAAAAATATATTGAAACATGATCCCATGTTCTTAGAATTTCTTTTGCGTATTCATTTTGAATACTGTGATAAAGAGTACTGAAAGTGAATACCATTAAAAAACTGAAAGAATAAATGGTTGCGCCTACAATACCGGCAACATTTCCTGTTCTTGCTCCTATGGCTGAAAGAACAGGGATACTCGCAATGCAAAATAACACTCCTATTCCATGTATTATTGCATTTATTAATTCATAATGCAGGTCATCCTTTTGTTTAACTATTTTCATATAAAAACCCTTGCGTAATTTATCTTTTTGGACACTATAATTTAGATTTAGTTGCAAGAAGGGGAGGTTCACTTCGACTGTAGTGCTTGTAATCTCGGCCAAAACGGGAAAAATCTTGAAAAAACCATCATTTTTTCTTTTTTTTTGTTCTTTTTCTTGACAACTATCCAAAAAATAGTTTATAATTACAGTGAAATTGAATATTCTTCGGTAAGGGGTAAAATATGGCACCTTGGATATGGTACATTATACTCCCTCTTGCCGGGTTACCTTTTGGTTGGTTAATTAGATGGCTTTATGCCAGATTTCAACTTACAGCTACGGAGCAGCGTACTGAACGTATAAAACATGATGCAATTAAAGAAGCAGAAGCAAAGAAAAAGGAACTTCTTCTTGAAGCAAAAGAACAGATAATACGTGAAAGAAATCAGCAAGAAAGGGAAACTCGGGAACGCAGGGCTGAGTTACAGCGGTATGAACGCCGTGTAGTACAAAAAGAAGAAACACTGGACAAAAAAATCGCGCAAATTGAGCGGACTGAGCAGGTGTTTGTCGAGAAGGAAAAAACCTTTCAACAAAGGGACGATGCTCTTTCAAAGAAAGAACAACGGTATCGCGTGGAACTCGAACGCATTTCCGGTTTAACCTCTGAAGAGGCCAAAGCGATCATTATTAAAAATCTGGAAAGCGAAGCCAAACATGATGCACAAACACTGATCAATAAAATTGAGCAGGAAGCCAATGTTGCAGCGGAAAAAAGGGCGCGTGATATTCTGGTAACTACAATCCAGCGTTTGTCTACAGAAGTAACAGGGGATGTAACAGTCACAACCGTTAACTTGCCCAATGACGAAATGAAAGGACGCATCATCGGAAGGGAAGGACGGAATATACGCACTCTGGAAACATTAACAGGGGTGGATATTATAATCGATGATACGCCTGAAGCTGTCGTTATTTCCTGTTTTGATCCGGTTCGCCGCGAAGTAGCCAAACTCGCTCTGGAACGACTGATTCTTGATGGAAGAATACATCCTGCAAGAATCGAGGAAATCGTCATCAAAATAAGCAAAGATGTTTCGCAAAAGATTTTCGAAGAAGGCGAAAAAGTTTTCTTTGATTTGGGAATACACAACGTTAAGCAGGATGCTGTCCGCGCACTTGGGCGGCTATTTTTCCGCACCAGTTATGGTCAGAATGTACTTCACCACTCAAAAGAGGTGGCGGTAATTGCAGGAATGCTGGCTGCCGAAATCGGCTGTAACCGCAACCTTGCCAAACGCGCCGCATTATTACACGACATTGGAAAGGGCATTGAGTCGGATTCGGATCTGAACCACGCCGAGATTGGCATGGACATGGCACGTAAAATGGGAGAGGATGCCCGTGTCATTAATGCAATAGGCAGCCATCATAATGACATTGAACCAACATGCATTGAAGCTGTCCTTGTGCAGATTGCCGACGCGATCTCCGCAGCCAGACCAGGCGCCCGCAAAGAGACTTTGGACAATTACATAAAACGTCTGGAAAATCTGGAAAACATTGCCAATGAATTTACCGGTGTTGAAAAATCCTTTGCTGTTCAGGCAGGCCGCGAATTACGCATTATCGTAAACAACGAAGCTGTTAACGATGACCAAACCAGAGAACTGGCAAAAGAAATCGCCAAGAAAATCGAGAGTGATCTTCGTTATCCAGGACGCATAAAGGTAACGATGATACGGGAGACAAGGATAACTGAATATGCAAGATGAGAAAGGGATACATCATGAATGTGTTGGAAAACATCTATGCAAGCGGTTTTTCTGCGTATCTGTATGGGTTTGGGGCGATTGATACCTGGTTGGGATTAAATCCTCTTTGTTCAAAAGACACAAATCGTATTGTTCATGTTCTTACAACTGCCGATACCGCTGGTCTTGCAAAGCTTTTTGAAAATTTGCGGTATCCGGGAGTTGATCTTGCGGATGCTGCGTTAGACGAAACAGACCGCACCTGGTATTTCCGTTGCGTGGATTCGATTGGCAGCAACGATTATACATTTTTCCTGCTGGATTTTTATTACGATTGCAAAACAAAAAAGTTTCACGATCCGCACGAGATATATCCGCTGCTTAAAGAAATAAGGCAAAAATTATCAGGGCAAAAAATCGGGGAAAGCCAAAAAAATATTTTGCATTTTCTGGCCTGCCGGCAAACTGGCGGCGATCATTCTCGTATCATAACGGATGCTGCATTGATCTTGGCAAAGTATTTTCCAGACTCTGAAGCCAAGCTGAATATAAACGAGATAGTGTCCTTGTTAAAAAAAAACGGGAAGCCGGTAAATCAATGGCCCGACAAAAGTCCGGAAGATCAGCGAGTTTTTCTTTCTGAGTTAATTACATCGCCTAATCCAGGGCTGGGTTTTGAATTGCTTAAAACATGCGGTTTTATCAGCAGGTTTTGGCCGGAATTGGCAGTTCTTGAGCAGGCGGATCACTCAAAGGAGTTTCACCCGGAAGGAAACGCTTGGGAACACACAATTGAAACATTCCGTCACAGAAAAACAGGTACAAGCAAAGCCAACCTTCAGGCAGTTTACGCTCACGATCTTCGCCTGTCGCTGGGACTTTTGCTGCATGATTGCGGGAAGCCAATGGCTCCATCCACAGGAAACAACCGCTATGACGGTCACGCAGAACTGGGAGAGTTTCAGGCTCGCCGCTTTCTGGAACGGCTTGGATTTGGTTCATCGCTTACCAACGATGTTTGTTTTCTTGTCAGGCACCACATGCTCCCCGCTGCGTTGTCGCGTCTGCCGCTGTTTCGTACTGAACAGATAATGTCCTCTGCACTTTTTCCTCTGCTTATGGAATTGTACCGCTGCGATGAATCATCCTCTTTTAAAGGGCTGGACGGCTACTACGAAAGCAGCGCAGTGTATCAGCAATTTTTAAGGAACAAACGCAACCCCTATCGAACCGCAGACGGAAAAAAACTAAACAGGAAACAAAAGAGCAGCGCCAAAAAAACGAGGTAGGGAATATAAACTTTGGTTTGAAAAACAGCTACTCTTTGGCCAATACAATTACTTTACGCTTGCCTGCCTACGGCACCTTCGGGCAGCTTTGCCGTGTAGTGGTTTTTTACAAATCATGCCTGCATTGATGACAGACGCGTTTAATTCACTTTTCCCAGCTTAACGCAGCAAAGTCCTTGTTCATATAAGAACAGAAAAAACCGATATAAGGAACAAGTGAATCAGTTAATCAAAACTATAATTGGGAAGCCGGAAAAATGGCTTATAGAAGCAGCAGCAAACATTGGACTTGATCTTGTTGGATTTGCCCACGAAATTACAAATTATTTTGTAAATCATGGTTTAAAAAAACATGGAAACGAAGCAGAAGAAAGAGCTAGAGGACAGTTACCTGTAACTTTGGCTGATATTTCCCGAATACCCGATATAATTAAAAATCCAGATGCCGCAATCATCGGAATTAATCGATATGACATACCTCTGATAGCCTATTCAAAAAAAATTGATGATGGGACACTCTTATATCTTGAGGAAGTTTTAAATGGCAAGAGAAATAAGGCACTGCGCAGTAAAACAATATATAAAAAAATGGGATCTATAAGTAATGAGACTTTTTTTAAAATCATAGGGAATAACGCTAAAACAGATATGTCAAAAACAAAAATGGTGGTAGGGGCCGGAGGCCATCCCGGCGGTTAGGCGGAAATCCAAAGGATACATCACCCGGTGGCAGCCACTTCCACCCGACCCATCCATTAATATAAATATCGTACTAAAAACCGGTCTTGTCAAGCTTAATTTTGGCATCGTAGAATATCTCTCGCGGAGGCGCTGGAGTCAACAGGAAAGGGCAATCGAAAAATTTTCGCACAAAGGACGCTGCTATCCTATGGACAGCTTAGATCGCAGAGATGTGGACTTCCCTCGTACCGATGGACAAAAAGTTAAGCTCGTGATACATATAAGAGCCCGTAACAATTTTTGTGTAAAACGCAAAATATCTCATAACGGGACTCTGTCCCCATAAATGAGTGCAAATTGGTTTAATGCTTCACCCCAATTTCTGATAGGCATTGTCCATTTTTTCTTGATTCTTTGCAAGATCATAAAAATTAATTTCATAGCAGATTCATTATTCGGGAAAGACAGACGGGTTTTTAAATTTCGTTGAAGCGTGTAATTTAATGATTCAATCGCATTTGTCGTATAGATCGCCTTACGAATTTCTGGGGAGAATTTTATATAAGGAATTACCTCGTTCCAGCGGTTTCGCCATGACCTAGATATAGTCGGATATTTTTTATCCCATTTCTCGGAAAAACGATCCAGTGCTTGCGCTGCAGCATCTGCCGAAGGTGCAAGATAAATTTCTTTGAGGTCAGCGGTTACAGCTTTGCGATCCTTGTAAGGAACATATCTTAAAGAATTACGAACCATGTGAACCAT
>JAITFY010000001.1 GCA_031281025.1 Treponema sp.
CAAAACTGGTTACCGGAGTTACCTGGGGCATTGCAGGCGCTTTTGTTGCGATTGCAGGCTGTTCAACGGCAATGCCGTTAAATGCAGCCATGATGGCGCAGGTGCAGGTTTTTGCCTTCCTTGCCTGTGTACTTGGCGGTGTTACAGCTTTTTGGGCTCCCATTGTGGGCTGCGCAATCATTCCGCTTTTGTTAAGTTATTCGGCTGTGTTTTCGCCCAGGTGGGCTACACTCATTTCGTTTGTTATCATCATGTTGATAATCCTGATTCGTCCCTATGGGATTTTTGGGATGAAATTCGTAAGAAAGGTATAAACAATGCAGTATTCGTATAGCGCAGATCTTATTTTTCTTGATAGCCGCCCAAAAATAAAAAGTATTACAAGTCATCCTTTTTTTGCGTTTATCATGCTGGGTCTTATTATGGTTTTTATCCAGCTTTTACAAAGAGTTGGTATTGTGAATTTTTCGTTTGCCAAAGCTATAGGGCAAACTGCGATTTATGCAATTGCCGTTTTGGGTTTTTGTTTTTTGCTTGGTTATGCAGGGCTTGCAAGTCTTGGAACTGCAGGTTTTGCAGGGTTAGGCGCATATATCACAGGTTTTTTACTCAACACATATACGCAGCTTCCGTACTGGTCAATTTTCTTTTCTGTAATTTTGGTCGCAGTTATTTTGGGTACTGCCGTGGGGTTTATTTCGCTAAGAATCGAAGGGCTTTTTCTTGCGATTGTAACGCTGGGGCTTTCGGAAGTTCTTGTGCAGATGTACCAGAATGCAGAATGGACAGGCGGCCCCATGGGTATGAGTACAGGATACATCCGCCTTCTTCCCAATGTTTTAAATATGCGTACAAATATTGCAATGCTGCTTTACATAGTCTCTGCTGTTTTGGTAATTCTAATGATTCTTACATTTAACCTGATTAAAAGCCCAACAGGGCGCGCCATGCTTGCCATGAAAAATTCAAATAGCGCAGCCCAGGCAATGGGGATTAATCTGCTTAAATACCGCCTCTTTGCCTTTATTCTGGCAACTGCATTTGCAATGGCGGCAGGTTCTTTACACATGATTTACGGGCAGTACACCGACCCAATACAATGGGGCATTATGTTTTCACTTAACGTACTTGCCGCATGTCTTATTGGCGGAGCTAAATCGATCTGGGGTGTATTGCTTGGAACGCTTATAATTTTTGGGCTTACACCTTTGTTTTTTCAGGACATTGCGTTTTTGCGCAATAACTCATGGATAATGAGTGTAATTTCCGGTGTACTGATAATCCTTGTTGTAATGTTTTATCCCGGCGGGATTGCCCAGCTTGTCAACAACTTTAAATTAAAAAGAAAATACAAAAAGGTTATGGAAGCGCTGTCTTCCAAAGTAATGCCAAAAATGCCAAAAATTTCCAGTCCGGCTAAAATAACAAAAGCCAGGGAAAAGTTTAAAAGAATCGAAGCAAAGTATATTGTTCATGCCAAAAAAAGAATAAACGCCCATGAAAAAAAGGTGAAAGCCCTTATAACAAAACAAAAAACAGAAGAACTTCCCGCTGATGTAACTTTAAGGCTTGATGGTTTGTCCATGCACTTTGGAGGGCTTAAAGCAGTTGATAATCTTTCGTTTGATGTAAAAAAAGGCGAAGTTTTTGGGCTTATCGGGCCGAATGGCGCAGGAAAAACAACTGTGTTTAATTGTATTACCCAGTTTTACAAACCTACAAGCGGTAAAGTGCTGTTTAACGATCGTTATGGGCAAACGCTGAACCTGAACAAATTTGCAGTGCATGACATTGTAAAAACCGGTATTGTAAGAACGTTTCAGAACATCGAACTTGTTTACGAATTAACCGTGCTTGAAAATCTTCTGATTGCAGCCCACACTCAGTATCACACAGGGTTTTTCTCGCATATGTTTCATACTTCCATGCTTAAATGCGAAAATGCCCTGCTTACCCATAAGGCTTTGGGGATACTTGGGCAGATGAATCTTTTGCACCTAAAGGACGTTTATCCAATAGGAATGCCTTATGGGATTTTAAAGCGCATTGAGTTTGCCCGTACGCTTATGGCAAACGCATCGCTGATTATTCTGGATGAACCTGCAGCCGGTTTAAACGAAAAAGAAACCGAAGCTCTTACCGCATTGATACGCCAGATAGCAAAAGAACACAATGTTACGATTTTTCTTATTGAACATGACATGAGCCTTGTCATGAATATCTGCGATCATATTTGCGCTATTTCTTTTGGCAAAAAACTTGGTTTTGGTACACCTAAAGAGATTCAGGAAAGCAAAGAAGTACAAGAAGCTTACCTGGGGGTAGAGTAATGGAAAATCTACTTCAAATAAAAGACCTTTTTGTTTCCTACGGCGGTGTGCAGGCTGTCAAAGGTATCAGCTTAAATGTAGGCAAAGGGCAGATTGTCGCAATACTCGGAGCAAACGGCGCCGGAAAAACCACAACGTTGCGTGCCATTTCCGGCATTGTAAAACCAACAAGCGGAAGCATTTCTTTTGAAGGAAAAAACATAAAGGGAAAAAGCATTTACTCCATTGCAAGAATGGGTATTTCTCATTGCCCGGAAGGAAGGCATCTTTTATTGGGTATGACTGTCGAAGAAAACCTGATTGCAGGCACGTATAGTTTTGTAAAAAAGAACCGCGGGCCGCAGGTTAAAACACCAAAAGAAAATGCACAGTTTGTTTATGATATGTTTCCGGTTTTAAAAGAGAGGCGGAAACAACAGGTACATTTACTTTCGGGAGGAGAACAGCAGATGCTCGCCATTGCGCGCTCTCTCATGTCCAGCCCCAAGCTGCTCATCCTTGATGAACCTTCACTTGGGCTTGCTCCCCTCATCGTAAAAAATATTTTTATGTGCATTAAAGAAATCAGCTCGCAGGGAACTACGGTTTTAATTGTGGAACAAAATGCGCTGCAAACTTTAAAAATTGCAGATTATGCGCTTGTATTGGAATTGGGAAAAGTAAATGTAGAAGGGCAGGCAAAGGAATTAATGAATGACCAGCGCCTGATCGAAGCGTATTTAGGGAGTTGATCCGGCTTTTAAGGTTCTTAAGTACCGGACAAACTGTTAAATAAAATTTGAAAGGTTCACGGAGGTTAAAATGAAAAAACTATTAATGGTTGTTGTGGCTGTAATGTTATTAACAACAACAATTCACGCGATGGGGCAGACTGATGAAAATGTAATACACATTGGCTCGGTAATTTGCTCAGAGGGCGCTTTTGCTGTAGTAGGTGTGCCATACGGTTTATTTTACAGGGTTTTTATCGACTACATTAATCAAGCGCCGGAATACCGGGAACTGCTTGGCGGAAAAACCATCAAGTACACCATTTATGACTGCAAGGGAGACGGTGCGGCAGGCCGATCGCTTATCGAGCGGCTTATTCACGACGACAGAGTTGAAGCTTTTGTGGGTATCCTTGGCACATGGAACCTTATCGCTGCAAGGAGCATACTGGAAAATGTAGGAATCCCCTCGGTTTACTTTGGCA
>JAITFY010000032.1 GCA_031281025.1 Treponema sp.
TCATCCGCCAGATTATTATCCGCCACCCTTATGGCTCTGGAAAGTTCGTTAACCACATTCTGCATTTCCCATGATTGTTTGTTTTTTTCCATATTAATATCCTGAATGGAAATAATACGGTCTGTACCTAAAACATGATCGCAGCTAAGAGCTTTAAGCGCTTCCTGATAACCAGCAGCTATAGAAACTGTTTTGTTGTGTAGATTACTCAAGGCAAGCGTAAGAGGGACTTTTGTACGGTTTCTGGAAATGTGAATAACCCCTTCAAGTTCTCTGGCAAGAGCTGCCTCTGCAGTGTTTTTTTTGGTAAGGGTAAAAAGCAAGGCAAAACTTGTATCTCCTGTATCACAAAAATAAACCTGGCAGATACCTTCCATAGCGTTTTTGATTATGTTAAATATCGATGTTTTTAAAAATTCCCTGCCCTGTGCGTCTCGTTTTTTTACCTCTGGACTGGAAGGATCAAAACGTGCGGCAACACAAAGAAAAGGGCCTTCTCCAAGTGAAATTTCCAGGTAATCGGCGCGTTCCTTGATAACGTTGGCATCACGGTAATATCCCAATAATAATTGAGACAAAAAGGACTGCCTTAATAACGGTAAAGAATCTTTTGCCTGCGACGAAATACGCCGCTCGTTTTCCAGTTTGTATTTTGATTGATCCAGAACTTCAAACAATGCAGCTTCATCAACTGGTTTGTTGATGTATGCATCCACCGAAAGATTTATGGCAGCTTTAGCATATTCAAATTCATCATGAGCAGAAAGAATTATTATTCTGGGATGAATTCCTTTTACCTTTAGTTCTTTTAACATGGTTAAACCGTCCATGCACGGCATCTGTATATCAGTTATCACAATATCAGGATCAGTTTCTTCTATTAACTCCAGCCCGGCTATACCATCATCAGCCAAACCAATTAGGGTATATCCTCCCCCAGCCCAATCGATGTTTTCTTTAAAATACTTGCGTGTTGTGATGTCATCCTCAACAATTATGACAGTAATATTTTCTTTAGCCATTTACGGAATCTCCGCTTGTGTTTCGCTTTTTTCGGCTGGAAACAAAATACCAACAGTTGTTCCCTCTTCAAATATACTTGTTATGGAAACTCCGTAGGGGAAGCCGTAATATAACCGTATTCTTTCATGTACATTTCGCAGCCCATAAGCTTTAGGCAATAAAGACCAGTCATCGTTTTTAAAGGCTTGGGAAAAAGCTTCAAGTTTATCATCGGGAATCCCGATGCCGTTATCCGTAATTTTTATTTTCAAATCTTTTCCGTTTTTCTCCGCCAAAACTGTTTCTGCCGAAACTGTTTCTACCGAAACTTGCATATTCAGTCTTTCTCCATGTTTGATTCCATGAATAATGGCATTTTCCAGAATCGGCTGTATGGTAAGTTTAGGAATATTATAACACATAAACTCCGGATCAATATTTATTTTGTAAGACAATTTTTCGGACTGCATCATCTGGATATTCAAATAATATTCTGCATGGGTTATTTCATCTTTTAACTGAATAAGTTGACGCCCTTTGCTTAAACCCAGCCGGTAAAATCCCGTTAGCGCTTTAATGCTTCCGATCATTTTTTCGTTTTCGCCCATTGCTCCTAGCTGCTCTATCGAGTTTAATGCATTATAAAGAAAATGCGGTTTTATTTGTTCATGTAAAATTCGTATATCCTGTTTCTTTTTTTGTTCTTCTTCAAGAAGTTTAACAAGGCGGATAACCAGCAGGGATAACATCAAAGCAAAACCTATAGCCAGAAATGAAGAAATAATTGTAATGACGGTGATATTGGTTACATGCCGGACAAGGCCAGACTCTGGAACAATTGCTGCAAGTTTCCAGCGTCCAAGCTGTAAAGTTTCCCAGACAATCAGTACCCTTTTGCCATCCACACTGAAACTTGGTATATAACCGGAATCTTTTTGGCTGTTTTCAATTTTTTCAATGACCGACGAATCAATCATAAAATGTTTGTCCTCGTTAAAGTGCATTATAACGCCGTCACCCAAAAGGGCAAGGTATCCGTTTCCTGCAGCTTGAATCTCTCCAAAAATTTCGCGAAAAAAACTGTTCTTAAAATTAAACATTATAAAGTAGCGGCTTCTTGATTCTCTGTGCCCAAAAACCCTGTATAAACTTGCCACCTGGTTATCGGTAAAGTTGTTTGGAATTATTATATTTTTGTGCAGATTATACCATTGATAAGATCTGCCGCTCTGATCAATCAAGGGTAACCCGTTTTTTTCGGTAAAAAAAGAAAAATCCAATCGTGCTGGCGGATAATCAGATTGATAAAAAACATCTACAGGGTTATTTCCATGCTGGATTGCCAGTAATACAGTTTCAAGCGCCGAATAGGAAAAATTATATATTCTGGAAAGTTCATTAAAAACTCTCACGAAATATTCCCCTCTTGCAGTTGCATCCATGTCGTAGTTAATTATAAAAGAAGCCATATCGGAACTTTGTTCAAAAAGAACCATCTGTTCAAAAACACTGTACAATCTGTAATCCAGATGGTCTCTTGTCTGAGACACAAGTTCCGATACCGAGATAAGCGCATTCTCCCGTATCTGTATGCGGAAAAGAATATTGGAAAAGAAAAGATTCACCAAAAGACAAATTACAAAAACTGGAATAAAAAAAACTAACAACACACTCCTAAACGATGATTTTAAGAGTCGGCGTTTTATTCTTCCCGGTCTTATCATAGGTCTATTTTATACTAATTCATTGCGTTTTCCCAGCGTTGATGAGCACGCTCTATTGCGGTTGCCCATTCATCCAGGAAATCAGCAGGGGTTCTTCTCCCGAGCATTACTGCCTGCCATCCGGGATTTGCAATTTCGTTTATTATCCTTGTATAATCTGGTAGATGCTGCGGGAACGACACAAAATTTGTTTCTGGCAGCTGCATAACAGCAACTACATTTCTAAGATGATCCGAATTTTGCACCCATTCATGACTTTGTACATCTTGTCTTACAGGAAATTCTCCAATCATTTCATTAAAGTAAGACATTGATTTTTCGCCTGTCAAAAATTTAAGAAAATCCAATGTTGCCTCTTTGTTTTTTGATCCTTCAAATATAACATAACCCTGATAATTTGGAAGCGGCAAATTGTGATAACCTCTTATGGATTTTGGAAACATAAAAGTACCAAAGGTTCCCGCTTGAAGCGATCTTTGATGATCAGCCAGAGAACCAAGATTATGCTGTATCATATTGGCAGCGCCTGTACCAAAGGCTGCAACCATCATTGGGAAATTGTAGTTAACATCTCCCTGAGCGGTATATCTATTGTAGATTCCTGCATATCTTGTAAGGAATTCCACCATAGACGGGTCACGGAAAGCAGCTCTCCCGTTTTCATCGATATATTCAGTAATTCCAGTGTAGGCAAAAAGTAATGTTTGGAGTTGATCCGCTCCGCCGCTGCCTCGTATGGCAAAGCCGTATTGTCCAATCGCCGGGTTTGTCAATTTGGCAATAACATCAAAAAACTCATCCCATGTTTGTGGAATTTCCACTCCTGCTTCGGCAAAACGATCGATCCGGTACCAGATACAAAACAAGCTCGACCTCATTGGCATTAAAAATAATCCGCCTCCGGCAGGATCTCTAAGCTGTGTGCCAGAAATAGAAGCAGGATCAAACAACGGGCTTTCGTTCCAGGCAGCAAAAGGATCATCAAGCTGCATCAGCGCCCGCTGCGCAATTAAACCAGAAAGCCACGCAGCCTGCAAACCAGAAATATCTGGAACAGCATTACCTGCAACCGCAACATTTATTTTGGTAATAGCCTCAGCTTGCGGAACACCTACATACCTTACTCTTACCCTATTTTGTGATTCATGATACCAGTTAATAATCTGTTCAAGATACGGAGTTCTTTCCGGTCCCGGATTCTCATCCCAAAAAGTAACCTCTACCACACTGCCGGCTGCACCGCCAGCTTCCTGCCGCCTGGTACAACCTGTAAAAATTCCAAAAATCAAAACCAGAACAATCAAACCTAAAACAAGCTTTTTCATTTTCATTCTCCTATTTTTTATTATCCTTTAACCCCACCAGAAGAGAGGC
This sequence comes from Treponema sp., assembly GCA_031281025.1. Taxonomy (GTDB): domain Bacteria; phylum Spirochaetota; class Spirochaetia; order Treponematales; family Breznakiellaceae; genus WQXQ01. The sequence goes on from JAITFY010000032.1 coordinate 4,101, forward strand.
CTTTAACAAGATACTTTTGCATGTATGAGAACATCAACATGGGCGGAATTATTGCGATCATCGCTCCTGCGGCAAGAGTGCCATAACTAACAGAAAATTCTCCAATCATGGTTCTTAAACCAACTGGGATGGTCATCTTTGCAGGATCCATTATAAACATTAAAGCAAAAAGGAATTCCTTCCATGCGTCAATAAAAGCAAAAGAAGCGCACGCAACAACAGCAGGCAGAAGCATTGGAAGTACAACGCGATAAATTGCGCCAAGCCTGCCACAGCCGTCAATCATGGCGGCTTCCTCCATTGATACGGGAATGGCGGACATAAAACCGCGCATTAGAATAGTGTTAAAAGGAAGAGCAAATGTCGTATAAGTGATAACCAGTGCCAAATGGCTGTTGATTAATCCCATGTTTCTGAAAATCATAAATAAGGGAACCAAAAGCATTGAATGTGGAAGAAACTGGGTACAAAGCAAGAGTACTACTGTAAGTTTTTTCCCCCGAAAATTAAAACGTGTCAAAGGATAGGCAACCAGAGTTGAGAAAATTACAACGATAAAAGCTACGATAATTGCTATGGAAAAACTGTTTGTAAAAAAACGGTCAAACCCTACGTTCCTCCATGCGCTGACAAAATTATCAAAAGTTGCCGGATTAGGCAGGTATTTTATTGGACGTTGGATAATATCGCTTTCTGGTTTAAATGCAGTAGTTACTACCCAAAAAAATGGAGCTAAAACAAAAATAAGCGTGATGACCAAAGGAATATAAAAAATAAATATATCAATAAATCGTTTTCGTGGATTTTTCATAAACGATCCTCGCCAAATTTGCTCAAGTGTAAATAGGTAACAGCAAAAATTAACAGAAAAAGGAAAGAAAGAACGGCAACCGACGAAGCATAACCAAACTCCATCCCTCTTGCAAGTCTTGCAATATACAGGCTTAAAGTAGTGGTCATGTTATCCGGGCCTCCGTCGGTCAGGTTCATGATAAGATCTACAGCATTAAATGTCCAAACTGTCCGTAACAGGGTAACCAGAATTATGGTATCTCTGATATACGGGAGTGTAATGGAAAAGAATTTCCTAAAAACCCCTCCGCCGTCAATTGAGCAGGCTTCGTACAGGTCATCGGGAATTGACTGCAAGGCAGCAAGTATAGCAATTGTAAAAAGCGGGATTCCGCGCCAAAGTTCTGCCATTACCAGCGCCGGGAAAATCGTATCCAGGTTTCCCAGCCAGGCAATAGGCCGTTCTATAAATCCCAGTTTTAACAAAACATCATTAACAGGGCCAAAATGTTCATTATATAGAAGAGACCAGAGGATAGAAACTATAACTCCAGAAAGCGCCCAAGGGGAAATGATTATACTGCGAACCAAAGGCCGTCCAAAAAATTGCCGGTTAATCAATAGGGCAATAAGTAGGCCAATTAGAAGTTGAAGTGTAACCTGAGTAAAAACCCATCTTAATGAAAAAAGAAAAGATGGAAGGAAGACCCTGTTTTCCGTAAAAATATCAATAAAATTACCAAATCCGACAAATTCATTGCCGATAAAACTGGTTGGATTATAACTTTGAAAACTTAAATAAAAGACATTAAGGATAGGATACGCAAGAAATAACAAAAACAGAATTGCCGCTGGAGAAAGAAAGTAGTATGGAAGCAATTTTTTGTGTAAAGCAGCTCTTTTATTTCGCATAATAATAGTATATGATACCTTTTTCAGGTACAATCGGGAATATAATATTTTCGTTAAATTGTTTAATAAACTATTATAACGTTTTTTTTGTCATTTCGTCAAAAAGCTCTCTTGCCTGAGCAGGGGATAATGTATAACCCTGCGGATCATTCAGAAAAACCCGGAAAGTTGCTTCCATATCGCCTGCAAGCGCTGCTTTAATTATTCCATCCTGGTTTAAAGCATGTTGAACTGTCAAAGTTGTCAGTGTATTTGGCATACAGTCATTCATTACAGGCTGAACACTGTCCCGGGAGAACAAAGCATTGGTTTCTACCACTGCTCCCAGGGGGAGTCCCGGCATCTGACCTTTATTTGGAACATTCACGTTAGTAACTAAATTACCCAGCCCCAAAAGCGCCTTTATTTGGTTGATACCTTCCTCATCCGAAGGTTTGGGAACAAGTGTTTCACTGCCGTCACAGTATGCAGCGCTCATTTTTTTAAGTTTTTCCTGTTTTTTGATACGGTAATCTACAGTGGTTAAATCAAAGTTCCATGAACGGGCTGTTTCGGGGTCTTTTAAGTACCAGGAAGGAGGGCAGAATTCCACAAGATGCCGGTCGCCGGCAGCCCCGATCAGGCCAAAGCGTTTATACAAATCCATTTTAATGCGTTCTCTTGATGTAAACGATCCTTTGTCTGGATCGTTTTCCAGGGGGTTTGGGAAACCTGATTCAGAATACTCTTTTACAAATTCATCCCACAAAGGAAACAGATCGATGCCTCGCCATGATGCACGATCAAAAAAAGTAAAATGATTTATTCCAACCACATTAACGATAATATCTTCCCGCTTGATATCTTCGGCCTTAACAAGCCCCTTTCTGATAATGATATTCATGAGTATCTTTTGTATATTAAATACCTCATGGCAGCAACCAAATGCTTTTATTCCCGGAAATACTTCGTAAAGAGTTTGGGTGCAAATAGACATGGGATTTGTGTAGTTAATTACCCATGCTTTGGGAGAATATTTTTGGATGGCTTGCGCAATATCCCTGAACATGGGAATTGTTCGCAGCGCCCGGTTTAATCCTCCTATGCCGGTACTGTCGCCCACCGGCTGCCATATACCGTATTTTTCTGGAGTATGAACATCAACAGCCATTTTATCCAATTTGCCGGGAAGTATCGAAATAATTACAAAGTCACTGTCTGTTAGAGCTTTTTCCAAAGAAAGTTCGGTTTTAAATTTAAACTGACCAGGATTATGTGTTTCCATTACTTTGTTTCCAATTGTTTCGTTTGCTTTTGCGGCTTCTGCATCAATATCGTATAAATAAATTGTCCCAGATATTTCTTTTTCAAAAGCCAAATCTTTGATAAAAAGCCATGCCCAATTACGGGATCCGCCGCCGATATAACAGATTTTTAAATTTTTATGACGTTCCATATTTTACCTCGCATTGTACCGGGCAAGAGCTGCATTTTGGATTTCCAGCGCTTGGTCAATTCCCATTCGTCTGATTGTATTTATATAATTTTCCCAGGCAGCATCAGTGAGCTGTTCCATGCCCAAGATAAATCTAACTTCCATTTCGTCTCGATAAGTTCGTATCTCATTCATGATACGGGCTAAATCCTGGCTTTCCCGCGGTGTGGGTGTAATTGGCGGAAGCACAAAATTCTCTGCTCCTTCAATTGACCATAATTTAACTGCGTCTCTTTGCACTTGATAAGTAAACATCTGCTCTTGATAACGTATGTCCTGAATCAACGGCCCATCACTTGCAGCGCGCGCAAACGCCGCTATACTTTGGTCAACAGTCCATCCATTTGGGTTGCTAAAAATGAAATCGGTAAAAACAGGATATCCGTCTACCATTATATAGGATTCTCCTTCTATTCCAAAGTTATTGAACATATGTCCTTCCTCACTGTAAGCCCAATCAAGAAGTCTGGCTGCAATCTGGGGGTATCTGCACTTTGCGCTGATAGAAGCCGATCCTACGCCGGTAAAAGCAATTTCGGTGGCAGTCATTTTGGGAGAGTCTCCCCTTCTTAGTACCGGATATGGAGCGGCAACCAAATTATATGTTGGATTTGTCGGCAGGGCTGCTGTGATCCATGCTCCCATGCGGCTTCCCAGGGCGCCAAAAGATGCACCGGAAGTACCACTGACCATTTTAGAGCCAACTTGCTGATTTCGCAAAGTAACCAAATCGGGATCGATTAAACCTTCTCTATACCATCGGGCAAAAGTTCTAAGAAAATCCCTGCGTCCATCTTCGATAGGTCCGAATCGGACTACACCGTCTTCACCAATGAAAAACCGTGAAGGCGCATCAAAGGCAAGAGCAAACGGAAGTGTTTCGTAATAGGTAAGGTTGGTATACTCAAATGTAAATGGCGCGGGGGAACCCTTTCTATTTTTAAAAGCTGTCAATACAGAATACCAATCGTCAATAGTTTGCGGCATATCAAGTCCAAGTTCATCCAGCCAGTCTTGACGAATTAGCGGCCCTAAAAAAATACGGAGTTCTGGTTCATAGCGGATAAAAGGAAAACAATAATAAGCTCCAGTATCTGTTTTTATCATTTTATCAATATCGGGATTTGCATTTAGAAATGCCAAAAGGTTTGGCGCGTAACTGTTGAATATATCATTTAGCTGGAGGATTACCTTGTCTTCGATTGCTTTTTGCGGGCCGCCTGGATAAAGTCTGTGTAAATCCCTTACAAAAACATCTGGCAAATCATCAGCAGCCACCATAAGATTGAATTGTTCATTTGCGGCAGTAGCTGTAGCCGGCGGATGTATCCAATTAATGTTAATTCCTGTTTGTTCCGTTAACTCTTTTCCCATTGGAGTAAAAGAATAATTGATAAAATTTGGAGTAACTTTTTCGCTCATTGGCAGCCAATAGGTTATTGTAACATTGGTCTCAATAGGATAATTAATCCATCCGGTAGGATGATTAATTTCTTCCCATGTTTCGCTTCTTCTGCATCCGTTAAACAAAATTCCCGCTAACATGGCCAGAAGCAGTGCTTTTTTCATATCAAACCTCCATAAAGTTAAAGAATTATTTTCTAAGAGGTAAAACCCCTTGAGCTTTTAGCTTTCCAAAAATAATTTCTGCGGCAGCATGAAGACTTTCATGGTTGCCGGAAAAAATATTTATCACTGCCGGAAAATCCGCCGGAGAGCCGAATTCAAACGGGCAGTTTGTCACAACGATAACAGGTTTGCCGGTTTTCATCAATCTGCGGATAAAGGCGGAAATATCCTTGTTGGAACGGCGTTCTACATAGTTGGTTGCCACAATAACATCGCCTTCGTTTAAGCGCCGTATAACACGCTGCTGGTTTTTTTCATCATCGCCGGTTATCTCTACGGATACAACATTGGGCGCTTCCAACAGCATTTTCTCCCATAACACAGATGGATGACACTGGTAGTTGTTTAAGAGTTTTTGTGTTGGGTGAACCTGCTCCACGAGTAGTATTTTTGCGTCTTTTGACAATGGCAGGAAACCGTTAACATCGCGTACCAGCGTGGCTTTACGTGCAACTTCCTTTTCGATAAGTACCAGGTTTTCGTCTTCGAATGGGACAAACGCGTTTTCCGTTTCTACTTTGCCGCCGTTTTCAAAAAGCCCGTACCTGTATTTTAGGGACAGTACCTGGCGGTTTGCATCATTCAAACGCTCTGTGGTAATGCGTCCTGCTTTTGCCGCTTCAAGAACCGCGTGGTATACCTTGTCAACCAGCGGCGTTTGACTGCGAAGCAATAATAGATCCTGCCCTGCAACAATGGCGCCAATACATGATTCGATTATACCGTATTTGCTGATTATGCCGCCCATCAGCATGTTGTCGGTTGTTATAACTCCGTCAAAACCCAGCTCCTTTCGCAGAAGATCCGTAACGATTTTTTTGGAGACAGTCGAAGGCGTGCCTGAATCGTCCAGAGCGGGGAATATTGTGTGGGCTATCATTATTGCCGGTAAACCTTCTTTTATTAGCTCGATATACGGCTGCAAATGAATCCCGTACATGTCCTCTTTTGATGCATTTATGGTTGGACACTCAATATGGGCATCCAGAGCGGAATCACCCCTGCCCGGAAAATGCTTGCCGGTTGCAACAATTTTATTTGCGGTAAATGCCCGCAGAGTTTCCAGCGCATAGCGGCTTACCAATTCATGTTGATCGGAATAAGCCCGTGTCCCAATCTCAAAGTTATTGTGATTAACGTTTACATCAACAGTGGGAGAATGAAGCCAGTTTATGCCAACAGCGTGGAGCTGTCTTGCAATGGCATCACTTGCCTTATACACAAGTTCCGGATCATTGGTGGCAGCCAGTCCCATGGGGCAGGGGAACAACCGTGTGTTGTTAAGCGCGTAGTTTTCGCTGCCGTTGCCCTCCTGATCAAGGACTGTATGCACAGGTATCCCCAACGGCCTTTCCATTGCAATATCACGAAGTGTATTTAATGTTGCAGCGTATTGACCAGGTGTACAAGCTGCGCTTTTTCCGCCGGTAATATCGCTGCATAATCCGGTTGGAGCAATTTCCAGTTCCATAAACATCTTTTTTAGTTTTTCATCATTGGTATCGTTTGCGTAAGACATCTTTGCGCGGGTAGAAGTATCCACACGAAGCCCCGCTACATGATATTCCCGTATCATTTTAACGGTATATGGCGTAACGATTGAGCCCATAAAATCAACCACAAACAATCCGCCAACTTTTTGTTCAAGCGTCATTTTGTCAAGAATGTTTTCTATAAAGTCCTTATTAACTTCTTTAAGCATAGTTTACAATTCCTCCGATAGAATAGCTTAAAACCAGGCTTTTTCCAAGTCAAGTTAAAATATTACAGAAAAAGTATAAAATTCACTTTGTTAATCACAATTTGCTTCTGGCACAGTATTTACCCCATATTACATTCCATGTTAAAGTGAATTAACGGCGATTTATCTTAATTAGAACCAGGAGGTATATATGATTGGTAAAAAATACAAGTCAAAAAAAAAAACAATAGTTGATCCAAAAACCGGCTATAAAATTATTCAATTAACAAGCGGAGAAACAAACAATTATCATTTTTATTTTACCGAGAATTCTTTTATAAAAGGCAGAAACGAAATTATTTTCTTTTCCGACAGGGGCTCCCCAGAGTTTCATTATAATATTTTTTCTATGGATCTGGAAACCGGAGAAATGATACAGCTCAGCGATACTACGGCTCCAATGAGACATACGTCTACCAAATCCAAAGACGGCCGTTATGTTTTCTTTTCCAGCGATAACAGGCTAAAGCGGCTTGATACCAAAACTCTGGAAGAACTTGTAATTTACGAAAGCGATCCTGCATTTGTTATGGGTATGGCTTCGTTAAATGCAAGCGAAACAAGAATAGGTTTTTCCCGCAACGAAAAAGTTAATATAGTGCGTGGAAAAAATTATTCAGGTTTTATGGAAACAATGTTTGCCACCAAACGCAGCGCCATTACAGTTGTTGGCATAGACGGGTTTAATCCATTTGACGTTTTTACCGGTACGCATCAATTGGCTCATTTTCAGTTTGCCGCAGATGATGACACAATCGGTATGTTTTGCCACGAAGGCCCGTGGAATCTGGTTCAGCAGCGGATATGGATAATCGATTTATTGTCGCGGACTGTTACCCCATGTTTCAGACAAAAGCAGGATGATTGCATAGGACACGAATTCTGGACACAAGATGGCCTTATCTTTTTTGATAACCGCCGTGCAGGACACGATGGGACCATAACCTCAGATAAAAAACAAGCTTATGCACAGGCGCCGGAAGAAAGGCAAACCCCATATATTGGTTTTGCAGACAGGCGGGGTAATATTTTGCGTACAATAGAAATGCCTTTTTACTGCAATCACTATCACGGGAATAGTACAAATACAATTCTTGTAGGAGACGATGTCGAAGAACTGCAGCTCATCAACATTTCTGACGGAACTGCCCGGATGCAGCCGTTGTGCTTTCACGGTACTTCCTGGGCATGGTCAAGTTCTCACTGCCATCCTACTTTTGACTGGCAAGATCGTTATGTGCTTTACACATCTGATTACGGCGGCAAACACAATTTATACATGATCGATACCGAACAGGTAAAATGGTAATGACAGTTAACGTGCATTATACCGGGCAAAAGCTGTATCCTGAATTTCCAATGCTCTGCCTATACCCAAACGCCGGATAGTGTTCGCATAACTGGCCCATGCAGCGCCTGTTAATGATTCGGTTCCCAATATAAATTTGGTTTCCATCTCATCAACATAGGTTTCTATCCCGGACATGATCTGCGCAAATTCCCGGCTTTCCTGTGGTGTAAGAGTTATCGGAGGAATTAAAAAATTCTCGGCGCCTTCAATTGTCCACAGTTGTACAGCATCTCGTTGTTCTTGATATACATGCTGTTGTTCTGTGTAACGTATATCCTGAACCATGGGGCCGTTATCAGCAGACATCGCATAGGCTGCTATGGCTTGGTCAACCGTCCATCCGTCCGGGTTGTTCATTACCCAATCGGAATAAGTTGGATATCCATCTATCATGTTATAGGATTCTCCTTCGATGCCAAAATTCCAAAACATGTGCCCTTCTTTACTATAAGCCCAATCAAGAAGTCTTGCTGCAACATGGGGGTTTTTATTATTTGTGCTGATATAAACCGATCCGACACCGGTAAATGGTAATTCAACAGCAGACATTCTGGGTTTATCCCCTTTGTTAAGAACCGGCCACGGAGCGCCAACCAAATGATAATTTGGGTTGGTAATCCTTGCAGCTGTAATCCAGGCGCCCATACGGCTTCCCAATGCGCCCATTGACACACCGGAAGTACCTGTTATCATTTTGGCATCTACCTGCTGGCGCCGCATGGAAATCAGATCAGCGTCGATCAAACCTTCCCTGTACCAAAGGGCGAAGGTTCTTAAAAATTCCAAGCGTCCGTCTTCGACTGGCCCGTAACGGACAAAGCCGTCTTCTCCGACAAAAAACCCTCTGGGTGCACCGTAGGCAAGGGCAAACGGAAAAAAGTGGGTATAAGCATGATTGGTATATTCATACGTAAAAGGTGCAGATGAACCTTTCCTGTTTTTAAACGCAGTCAGTGTTAAATGCCATTCATCGATTGTTTCCGGCATGTTAAGCCCTAATTCATCCAGCCAGTCCTGACGAATTAACGGGCCAATAAAAATATACGGCTTGCGAGTACCCTGGATATTCGGAAAATCGTTATACGCTCCTGAACGGATAAATGGAAAAAAGAAATAGTCCCCTGTATCGGTTTTTACCATTCTGTCAATGTCAGGATTTGCCTTTAAGTACGCCATGAGGTTAGGAGCGTATCTTTCAAAAATATCATTCAAGCGCAGAATTATCCCATCTTCGAATGCCTTTTGCGGCCCCCCGGGGTAAAGCCTGTGCATGTCCCTGGAAAAAATATCCGGTAAATCCCCCGAAGCAACCATAAGGTTAAACTGCTCGTTTTGTGCAGTGATTACAGGATGAATCCATTCGATGTTGACGCCAGTCCGCTCAACCAGTCCTTTCCCAAACGGGATCTGACCGTAATTCAAAAAGTTTGACGACACTTTATCGGTCATCCCCACCCACCAGGATACAGTGACGTTGGTTTCGATAGGGTAGTCGATCCAGCCGGCTGGATGCCCCGTTTCGATCAAAACTCTTTCGTTTCTCTGGCAGCCGCTCGATATTAACAATACTGCTATTGCGAAAATAAATGTTTTTTTCATAACCTCATTATACAGCCTTTGGAAATTTTGTGAGAATGCAATTTTCTCTTGGAAAAGTTTAAAAAATTACATGGGTGGTTTGTTTGTGGTAATTAGTGGCTTCGGTTAATAATGTTGTATCTACTGCCAGTTTGTACCCATTTTTCGTCCTTACTACTATGGTTTACCAATACTATGGCTGGGGCACACGAAGGGCAGGAAATGATAATGAACCTCGCCCACTGTCGTTATAAGCAGCTACCCTGTAAAAAAATGTTGTACCTGTAAATTCGGTATCTGTAAATGTTGCTGTTGTCGAGGTTCCTACTTCAATAAAATTAGAGTCAGGTCCAGGACCCCCCCCACCAGGACCACCCAAACTGCGATATATTATATATCCAGTAGCATCAGGAACGGGATTCCAGGCAATTGTGACACTGCTCGAAGTCATATCTGCAATCCTAAGTGCTGTAGGAGTACCCGGTAGTGTTATACTGGAAATATCAGACAGTAAGCCATCTCCACTGATGTTAAAAGCAGATACTCTGTAGTATAAAGTAGAGCTTTCAGACAACCCGGTAGAATCAGGAAACCATGTTTGGTGTTCTAACACGCTTCCTATCATTGTAAAAACACCTGTATCACTTGTGCTGCGAAATACCCTGTACCCTGAAGCGCCTGGTACAGTATCCCAGGTAATTTGAATATCGAGATTAACAGGATTATTATAAAAACGTACTGATGATGTTAAGGTTACTCCGGTAGGGATACCCGGTATAGTTGGCGCACTAACAACATTCGATTGTGCTCCTGTCCCATGGTTGTTATAAGCAGCCACACTGTAAAAATAAGTTGTACCTTCTGTTAACCCTGTATCTATAAACGATGTTATTGTCGAAGTTCCTATTTCTGTTTGATCGGTATCTAATGTGCTGCGAAAAATTCTATATCCCGTAGCATCAGATATAGAAACCCAGGTAATAGTAATACTGTTGGTAGTTATTTCTGTTAGATCTACTCCGGTAGGGCTATCCACCGCCAGCGTAGTCGCATCGACAGTGGTTGACTGTAAACCAATTACATTATCAATAGTAGAAGCCACTCTGTAATAATAGGTTGTGTTTGCTGTTAATTCAGTATCTGTAAATGAAGTTGTTGTCGAGGTTCCAACCTCTGTAAAAATACCCGATGCGCTTGAACTGCGATATATTTTGAATCCTGTAGTGCCGGGTTCAACAGGGTTACCATCTTGGCTCCAGGTTACGCCTGACATATGGTTCCAGTTTACATTGATGCCGCTTGAAGAAATAGCTGTTGCGTAAACTCCAGCTGGGGTACCTGGCGCTGCTGCGGTATTTGACTGTGAGCTTATTCCGCTGTTGTTATAAGCGGCTACCCTGTAAAAATAGGAGTGGTGTAATCCTGTATGCAAAAGGGTATCATCATGAAACGAGTTTGTTGTTGAGGTTCCTGTCTCTGTAAAAATACCTGTTGCGCTTAAACTGCGAAAAATTCTATACCCTGTGGCGCCGGTTACAGGACTCCAATTAACAATAATATTGCCAAGAGTTACTGTTGCGGCGGTTACTTCGGAAGGGGTATCAAGTAAAGTTACATTAACAGTTGTTGACTGCAAACCTGTACCGCCTGTATTGGAAGCAGTAACCCTGTAATAGTAGGTCATTCCTGCTGTTAGTCCGGTATTTGTAAATGTTGTTGTTGTCGAGGTTCCTACTTCTGTAAAAGTACCAGTATCGCTTGTACTGCGAAATATCCTATACCCTGTTGCCCCCGGTGTAGAATTCCAGCTGACAGTGATACTGGTCGAAGATACTGCTGTTGCAGTTACTCCAGAAGGGATACCCGGAAGAGTTGTTCTATTAACAGCGACTGACTGAGGACTTGTCCCGTTGGTGTAACTGGCGACTACCCTGTAAAAATAAGTTGTACCTTCTGCCAGAACAGTATCTGTAAATGATGATATTTCCGAGGTTCCTACCAGCGTAAAAGTACCGGTATCGCTTAAACTGCGAAGAATTCTGTATTCGGTTGCTCCTGGAATAGAACTCCAACTAACAGTTATGCTGCTTGAAGAAGCCGCTATAGCGGTTATTCCGGTAGGGGCTCCAGTCCATGTATTAGTAGTTCCATTTTGCCGGGTATATGTTCCAATACCTCCGTCATTGGCAAAGTATCTGGATACCAAATCACCTGGAAAGCTGGTTGTTGGAAAATTGCTTGAAGTAATAGTACCTCGAAATGTTACACTGGTAAGGTTAGAGCAATCCTGGAAAGCGTTAGCTCCTATATTTATCACGGAGTTGGGTATAGTGATACTTGTCAAACCTGCACAGTTTTGAAATGCGTTATTGTCAATTATATTACCGCCTGTTATTATTACAGTTCTTAATGACGCTGGAATAAATGAATTTTGACCAGCGACAGTTGACGCGCCGAATAAATAACCAAAATGGGTATTTGTTGTTCCATTTAATACTTCTCCGACAAACGGTATTGTAATACTTGTTAGTCTGGTACAACCAGCGAATACACTGCTGCCAATATTCGTTACGCTGCTTGGAATTGTAACGCTTATTAAGTTTGTACAACCGGAAAATGCAAAATTGCCAATACGTGTCACTCTGTTGGATATTATTATACTTTCTAAATTGACATAGGTAGAAAAACCATTGTTTGCTATTGCGGTTACGGGCAAACCTTCGTGGATTTCCGGTATTAACACATGCGCTGCATTTGCAGTGCCTCTGGAAACTGCGTATGCTGTATTGCCATCTATTAGTGAAAAAGCCAGACCCGGTGTTGCTTGGGGTTGAGTATCAATAACAGCAGTTGTCCGAGGGCTTGTAACGCTGCCTGAATAACCAAGGCGGGTTACCGTTACTGTGATGGTATAACCTATATCTGCAGATAGTACTGTATAAAAAGAACCTGTGCCAATGTCAACGGTTTCTTCTCGTCTCCATTGATAAGAAATCGTACCACTGCCGTCAAGAAGGTCTGTGTTTGCTATCAGTGATTGACCGACTTCTGCCGTTCCACCTATTGTTACAGTTCCGGTAAGAACGGTAGGGCCCGGGTTGTTTCCATCATCATTACAAGAAGCAAAAATAAACCCGATTACTGTTAAAATGGTTATAATTCCAGTTAATTTAATCATTTTTTTCAAAATAACACCCCTTTAATTTGATATCTTGTCCTTTTGATAGAAACAGTCATATGAAATAAACCAGATATTTACTATAAGTATACTATAAATGTATTAAACGTAAATTGTCAATACACTATTAAATAATAAAAATGATACTAAGTATAAATTAAAATTATGACAAGTCTGAGATCTGTACTAACCTTCAATATGAAGGCACAACGGCACATTTTAGGAATTACACAGGCACAACTGGCCGAGATAGTGAATACTTCAACGAATTATATCGCATTAATCGAAAGCAAAAAAAAATTTCCTACGCCAGAAATGCTTGAAAGGATAGCTGCCGCTCTTAAAATTGATGCTCCTGCATTATTTTCTACTAAATCTTATCCTTTACCAGAAGCCGGAACGCTGGGAGAATTACAGAAAAAAATCTTATACGACCTTTCCGAAGTCATCTCTCACCGGTTTAATAAATTTGAGCGGGAATATCCTCAAACCATTGAATCCAATATGGCTGCCAAACAAAAGTCCACAATGAAATAAAAAGCAGAATTAGCGGCGGAGTTTGCTCTATTCAATGATAAACTCACTCAATTGACTATAATACTTTGCCGCTCATTATCTCGTAAACAATCCGATCAATATCGTTACGGAATTCCTCCCAATCAGGTTTTTTTACCCAAGCTATTTTTTCAAATTCGCTTTGAGGCATACTTGTAATAATCTCACAGATATAAATTAGTTCAATACCTGCCTCTTTTTGCCGGGCTTCCTGTATCATCGTTGCCCAGTTAATTGTTTCATGCAGTGCAATTTCCCTTATATCAACAATATCTTTTGCTGCATAACGGAAGATGGCAGACAATTTATTGGAAAGTATATTTCTGATAGCATCTGTCCTGTAAAATAATTTAGATTTCACAATTTCTCCGTGATGTGGAACCAAATCGTTTACAAAATCAAGTTTTAACAAGATATCAGAATCTTTTCTAACTCTAACTGTGGTAAAATTTTCTGCTCTGGTATATTCCTTTTCATTATTCCAATCAAATCCGTTTTCACGAAGTAATGCAAAGACTTTATCTAACTGTTCATCGTAAGTCTGAGAATGATTCAGAAAAAAATCCAGATCATCAGAATAACGATGGTTGTAATAAGCCCGGCTAAGTGCTGTTCCCCCGGTCAGAAAAAAATCTGTGCCGCTGTGACTTAAAATACTCAACACCCCATCTTGCAGGGGGTAAAGGTTCTCTTCGTAATACTGCGAGGGCAAAATCAAAATGATACCTCCTGTTTTTTGGCCATATACGCTTTGCAATTTCTGGCGTGTATAATTCCTTAATTGTTTCTACTCCCCAAAGGGCCACTACATAATGCCATGGAAGACGTTCCAATGAACGGACAAAAAGCTTATCCTGTGTAAAAAACCCGGAAGTAACAAGACGTCCTTCGATTACCGCAAGCATATCATTATGATTGTCCTGATAATCCCAATTAAGAGAACGCATGAACTGTAATTTTTCTTTATGATCTAGACTTATCATATACTTTATATTATACAACGATTCTCTAACGTTTGGATATATTGTACTCATGTACACATAAAGATGCTTTTTGGTGCGTGGTTAACACTTGACGGAATCATTAAAATAATTAGAATGGTGATAAAAGAGTCGCATCCCATGCGGGTGCGTGGATTGAAATAAGATGTTAAGTATGCAAAATAAGCCCTTAATAAAGGGTTTATTTTGGTTTTTCTCTTGACAATAAACTGACAATATGGTATATTCAAGATATTAAGCATGCACTTATATTGCAGAAAGGAGAACAAAAATGATTTGTAAAGCAAGATTCAAAACCAATTCAGAAGATGAGTATCAACTCCTGACCACCCACCTAGAAGAGGTTGGGATGTACGTTGAGTTATTCGCCAAAAAAATAGGCTTACCCAAACCAGCTAAACTTATAGCTTTATTACATGATCTGGGGAAAAATAACGCAATTTGGCAGAAATACCTTGAAGAAAACCACAAAACAGGCAAGAAAAACAAAAAAGAAGACCATGGAACAGCAGGCGGTCAATATCTGTATGATATTATATCAAAACATCCAAAATCTGGCAATGAGTTAATCGCTCAACTTCTTTCTGCATGTATTATGTACCATCATGGATCAGGATTGCCAGATGTAATTAAACCCGATGGTACAGCACAACTGTCCAAGCGGCTTGAAAAAAGTGATGATGAAACCCATTTAGAAGAATCAACAGCAAACCTTGATGTTTCGATTAAACAAACCATAGAATCAATACTGGCCGATAATAATTTTTTTAACGAAACAATGGAAACATTGGACAGGCTTACAAAATCAGAAATAAAACAAGTCAGATATTTTTATCTTGGTCTCACTGCCCGTTTTTTGTCAAGCTGCCTGATTGATGGAGACAGAAGATCAAGCGCTTTGTACGATAAAGGAATACCTGTAAAAAAGGAAGAAGCTGTTGCAAAAGCTGATTGGAAAGCATTACGTGAACGACTTGAAAAGCGTCTTGCGGAGTTTCCCACTGAGGGGAAAATAAACGAAATACGGCGTGAAGTATCCCAAAGTTGTGCCGAATTTGCAAAACGTGAAAATGGTTTATATACCCTGACTGCTGCAACAGGAGCTGGCAAAACTTTTGCTTCATTGCGATACGCTCTTGCACAAGCAGAACGTACAGGGAAAGATCGAATTTTCATCATAGCTCCATATACTTCAATTCTTGATCAGAATGCAAAAGATATCAGGAGTATCCTTGATCCGAATGGAAAAAACGGTCAAACCATTTTAGAACATCATTCAAATCTTGACCTAAGCGAAAAATTAGAACATTTTGATGAATCATCTGAAACCTGGAATGCGCCGATAATAATTACAACGATGGTACAGTTTCTGGAAGCTCTCTTTGGAGCCGGAACCCGTAAGATTAGACGGATGCATCAGCTTGCCAACTCGGTTATAGTGCTTGATGAGGTACAAACCTTGCCTGTCTATTGTACCTTTCTCTTTAATTGGGCGATTCAGTATTTGTGTCAAAATGCTAATGTTTCAATTCTACTTAGTACTGCAACTCAACCTGGTCTGGATAGATTACCAACAAAGTATGCTCTTCCCTTGTCTCCTTATAACGAGATCATTGCCGATGTTTCCAGACATTTTGAAGAACTAAAACGAGTTGAACTTGTTGATAAAACCAAAGATGAACGATGGACTTTAAATGAAGTCGCAAGGTTTATAGAAGAACTTGACGAAAACAGTATCCTGACTGTTGTAAATACCAAGAATCAAGCTTGGAAGCTCTATATTGACTTATCTAGTAATCATCCTGATTGGAATATTATTCATCTAAGTGCCAATATGTGCCCTGCACACAGGAAATTAATTATAGATCGGTTAAAAGAAGAATACTTGCTAAACAAAACTAAAAAATGTGTTTGCATAAGCACACGGCTTATTGAAGCTGGAGTTGATATTGACTTCGATTGTGCTATCCGGTTTTTTGCAGGATTCGATTCAATAATACAAACTGCTGGACGCTGTAACCGAAACGGAAAACTGAAAGATTCTCAAGGGAATCCCCGTATCGGTAAAACTTATATTGTTAATATTATTGAAGAAGAAGAAAACATAGATAAACTTCCAGATTTAATCCGAGGGCAGAAAACCATGGAACGTATTTTACGAGAATTTTACGATGATAAAGAAAAATTTAATCACAGTCTCATGCATCCTAGATTGATTTCTAATTATTTTCTTTATTATTATAAAAATATTCCTGATTCTCTCTTAAAATATAAAGTGACAAAAAATGATGATACAATACTTGATTTGTTATCTGATAATTCAAAGAGTAAAGAAGAATATGAGCAGCTGGATGCAGAAGAAAAATATAAAGCTAAATTACTGCCTCAATTTAGACAATCCTTTGAAAGTGCATGGAATGAATTTGAAGTGATCGCTCAGGATACTATGGGTGTAATTGTTCCCTTTGATATAGGAAAGGATATCATTGGTAAATTGCATGCGAAACCTGAGATTAGTCGTTGCGTAGAATTATTACAGGAAGCACAACAATATTCTGTTAATGTCTTTTACAATAAAAAAGATTATATGCTTAAAAATAAAATAATCAAAAGAGTGTCACTGCATAATGATCTGGAAATCTATACGGTAGATGAAAAGCATTATGATATAAATATGGGTCTTACAGATATAGAAGGAAAAATGACACTTAAAAATGTTTAAGGAGGACTAATGGAAAATAGAATTGAATATTTGCTTAGGGGCAAGTATGCACTTTTTACCGATCCAGTTACGAAAATTGGCGGCGAAAAGAATACGTATCATTTGCCTACTTATCAGGCATTGAAGGGAATAACAGAATCAATATATTGGAAACCTACATTGATTTGGGTAATTGATAAAGTAAGGATCATAAAAAAAATTCAAACAGAATCAAAAAACGTAAAACCACTTCTAATGGATGGGCAATATGGGACAAACAGGCATGACCTTTCAATCTACACTTACCTTCGTGATGTGGAGTATCAGGTTCAGGCACATTTTGAATGGAACATGAAGCGTGATGACCTTGCCATCGATCGTAACGAAGACAAGCATTTTCAAATTGCTAAACGTATGCTTGAGAAAGGTGGAAGAAGGGACATATTTCTGGGTGCCCGGGAATGTCAAGGATATGTTGAGCCTTGTAGGTTTGGAAGTGGTGAGAGCTATTACGACAATGAAGATGAACTTACTTACGGTCTCCAGTTTCATAGTTTTGAGTATCCATCAGAAAGTGGAATAGAAAAACTTTCTGCCAGGTTTTGGCAAGCGAAGGTAAAGGGAGGTATCATAGTTTTTCCACGTCCAGAAAAATGCCCGCACAAACGAGAACTAGGACCAATGGATTATCAAATTGTAGAGGTAAATACAGAGGAGGTTATAGACTAATGGGTTGGTTATCAGAATTAAAAAATGTATACGACCGGATTATCGAAAACGATAAAATTGATATTAAACCACTTCCTTTGTATCACATAACAAATAATGCGCCATTGGAGATAACTCTCAATGGAAAAGGTGTATTCAAGTCTGCAAGGTTGTTGGGAAAAGCTGAACGTGATGATTGGCAAACCTGTATGCCATGTACAGAAAAAAGTGCTGCCAGAACAAGCGGTGTCGAGGCGTATCCTTTATGTGACAAACTTGAATATGTTGCTGGTGATTATATTGATTATGCAGAAGGTAAAAACATAAAAGAAAAACATAAAGCCTATTTTTCACTCCTGGAAGGGTGGGCACAATCAGAATATTCAAATCAAAAAATATTAAGTGTATACAAATATATAAAAAAAGGAACTCTAGTAAATGATATTCTGAGTAAAAAAACTATTCCAGAAATGGATGCTTCTGAAAAAATTGGAGCTAAGGAAAACAATGTTTTTATTCGCTGGAATGTTGAGATTCCTGAAGATGATATGCCAAGTCAAACCTGGAAAGACACTGAAATTCAACAACTTTGGATAGAATTTTATTCAAATAACTACTTATTAAATAAAAACTTCTGTTATATTACAGGAGAAAATGAACCGATTGCGGTATTGCATCCGGCAAAAATTCGCCATGCTGGAGACAGTGCAAAATTGATCTCATCAAATGATAATTCCAACTATACTTTCCGGGGTCGTTTTACTGATGTAACTCAGGCTTGTCAAATTGGCATGACAGTATCTATCAAAGCTCATAATGCATTAAGGTGGCTTATTGAAAGGCAAGGTGCTGTAATTGGAAATGGATTAACAGTTGTAGCTTGGTGTTCTGCTCCTGAGGTTCAACCACAATTATTAAAGAGTACTTGTTCTTCATGGCTTACAGAAGAAGATGACGAGCAAGATGAATACTTTGCTACAGAAAAAACGGGCGAAGCGATAAAGAACCGGCTATCGGGATATTATGGGAAAATTAAAAAAAACGATAAAATATTGATCATGGTTCTTAATGCAGCAACTCCAGGAAGAATGTCTATCTTGTTATACCGTGAATTTACGAAATCGGATTTCTTTAAGGCGCAAGAGCATTGGCATATAAATCTTGCATGGTTTTATACCTACTGGAATAAAGAAGAAAAGAAATTTTTCCGTACTGTTTCTGCACCGTCTCCTGATGAAATAGTAAAAGCAGCTTATGGCAGTCATGTAAGTGATAATGCAAAAACAATGGCTATACAACGGCTTTTATCTTGCATCATTGATAGCACTGAAATACCAAAAGATATTGAACAATTATGTTCCAATAGGGCTTCTCGACTTAACACTCTTGATAGTTCGGAGAGAGAAAAGACGTTGGAAACCGCTTGTGCGGTCATAAAATACAATTTGTATACACGAAAAGAAAACAAAAAGGAGTATACCGTGGGATTAGAAGAAGAACGGAAAGATCGTGATTACCTCTATGGCAGACTTTTGGCAGTAGCTGACAGGGTGGAATCAAGGATTCTTTATCAGAGAAAAGAAAAACGAGATACCAATGCTGTGAGGTATATGCAGAGGTTTGCAAGGTATCCTTGCTCTACATGGGAATTTTTGTATGTTGATAAACTTCGTCCGTATTTTTCTCAACATAAAAAAAAGAGCCGTGATTGGTACGAATCGCTTATTCAGGAAATCAAAAGTCTTTTTGATCATGATGAATTTGTTTCTGAAAAAGCACTTACAGGAGAATTTTTATTGGGTTATCATTGCCAGCAAAAAGCATTTTGGGATGGTATAGCACAAACAAAACAACAGGCTTCAAAACAGCCTGAACCTACAGACGAAGAACAGGAGGAAAATTAAATGGCAGTATTAGAAAAGAAAATCGACTTTGCGCTTGTTTTTAGCGTAAAAAATGCAAATCCTAATGGCGATCCTTTGAGCGGGAATATGCCCAGGACAACCATCGACGGTATTGGAGAGCTTTCGGATGTTTGCCTAAAGCGGAAGCTCCGTGACAGGTTACAGGAGGCGGGAGAAAACATTTTTGTTCAATCCGATGATAATCGAAAAGATGATTATAAGACTCTCAAAGATCGTGCAGAAAATGTATTAACAAAAGCCGTAATGGGAGATGCGAAAAACCTTGCTGAAAAGGCCTGCAAAACATGGATTGATGTTCGCAGCTTTGGTCAACTTTTTGCATTTAAGAAGGGAGATGGAGAAGCAAAGGGCTCCGGAGTATCGGTTGGTGTCCGCGGGCCTGTAACCATTCAATCTGCATTCAGTTGTGATCCTGTTAATGTAACAAGTATTCAGATAACAAAAAGTGTAAGCGGCGAAGGAGACGGATCAAAGAAGGCGTCTGATACCATGGGAATGAAACATCGTGTGGATTTTGGCCTTTATGTAACTTTTGGAAGCATTAACCCCCAACTTGCAACAAAAACCGATTTTTCTTACGAGGATGCTCAAAAAATTAAACAGGCAGTTTTGCATATTTTTGATAATGACGCTTCATCAGCAAGACCGGAAGGCAGTATGGAAGTAATTCAACTTTATTGGTGGGAACATTCAAGCAAGTCGGGACAATATTCATCAGCAAAGGTTCATGGAAGCTTGAAGATTGATCTGAAAGACAAGAACAAGAGACCACTGTCGGCAGGTGATTACAATATCACGCTTGAATCACTTACAGGGCTTAAACCGGAAATACTAGCCTTTTGAACATGCATTTAATTAATTATACCAGGAGTGTGCATGGACTTTAAATCAGACTACGCATATACAGACAAAAATACTGGTGTCTTACACAATACTGCCGGGTTAGCATAATGTACACCGAAGACGACTTGCTCCAAATCTCTGCACTGCAGCACGCATTATTCTGTGAGCGGCAATATGTGCTTATCCATCTGGAGCAGGTGTGGGAAGAAAATAGCTTTACAGCTGAAGGAAGGGTGCTGCATGAACGGGTCGATACGGTACACCGTGAATCGCGGCGCTTGTTCAAGCAAGAGTACGGAATGGCAGTACGTTCTTTGCAGTTTGGACTTGTTGGAAAGTGCGACCTTGTTGAACTTTGGTATACCAAAGATGGAAATGTAGAAAAAATATCACCTGTGGAATTTAAGCGAGGCAGAAAGAAAGCAGATGATATTGATCGGGTTCAGCTATGTGCGCAGGTTTTATGTCTTGAAGAAATGTTTGGTATCACCATCGAAAACGGACAATTTTATTATCTTCAAGAACGTCGCAGAACCAACGAAGTCATTGATACACCGCTTCGGGAAAAGACAATTATGTTAATTGAACGAGTCATGGAGATATGTGAAAAGGGAGAGACGATAGCGGCAATATATAAAAAGCGAAAATGCGACAATTGTTCACTGTTAGATTTATGTATGCCAAAAACCACTGGAGCAGGATATAAACAAGTAGATCGATTTATAAAAAGCCAACTTAGGATTGCGGAGAAAAATAATGCGGAAACTTCTTAATACACTTTATGTAAGTTCTCAAGGCTCCTACCTTCGCCGGGAAGGTGAGACTGTAGTAGTAGAGCGGGAAAAACAACAAGTGCTGCAACTTCCAATACACACCATCGGAGATATAGTATGTTTTGGTAATGTACTTTGCTCTCCATTTCTTTTAGGCTTTTGTGCAGAACGGGATGTATCAATTTCGTTTCTGAGTGAACATGGACGTTTTCTTGCCGCTGTCCGGGGACCGGTAAGAGGGAATGTGCTTTTACGGCGACAGCAGTACCGTTTGGCTGACGATGAAAAAACAACACAAGGCATTGCAGCTAATGTAGTCAGCGGTAAATTGGCAAATTGCCGTGTTGTGATAAATCGAACTGTTCGGGATCACTCTGCCAAAGTAAATGTAGAAGCTCTAAAAGGAGCTTCAGAGAAAACAAGTAAAATAATTGAACGGATTCCCCGCATGAACAATACTGATGAAATACGTGGTCTTGAAGGTCAAGCAGCGGCAGAATATTTTCGTGTCTTTGATGATTTAATAATCGATCAGAAAGAGACTTTTATTTTTAAAGATAGAAACAGGCGGCCACCGCTTGATGAAGTTAACGCTTTGCTTTCATTTGCATACACCTTGCTTGCTCACGATGTACGTTCAGCATTGGAAACAGTTGGCTTAGATCCAGCGGTGGGGTTTCTTCACAGAGACCGTTCGGGACGACCAGGTCTAGCATTGGACGTCATGGAAGAATTCCGCCCGGTGATTGCGGATAGGCTTGTACTCTCATTGATCAACCGAAGACAAGTTGGAAAGAAGGGATTTTCCAAAGCAGCCAGCGGTGCTGTAACCATGGATGATGATACTCGAAAAACTGTTTTAACCGAATATCAAAACCGCAAACAAGAAAAAATTTATCATCCATATATTGAAGAGACCGTTTCCATAGGTCTTCTCTTTTTCATTCAGGCAAATCTTATGGCTCGTTATATCCGTGGAGATATTGACGGTTACCCTCCTTTCTTTTGGAGGTAAACAGCGATGATGGTTTTGGTAAGTTATGATGTAATGGTTACAAGCCCAGGCGGTCAAAAGCGGCTTAGAAAAGTCGCCAAAGCCTGTACCAATTATGGACAGAGGGTTCAACATTCAGTGTTTGAATGTGTAATAGATCCGGTGCAGTGGGTAACGCTCAAAAACATTCTTGAGAAAACCATTGATGATAAAACTGATAGCCTGCGATATTATTACCTTGGCGCCAATTACAAACGTCGAGTTGAACATGTGGGCGCTAAACCATCTTACGATGTAGATGGACCTCTAATTATCTAATTACATAAATCAGGTCATTTTAGTGAAAAATTCACTATTGCGAACCCCAAAGAAACAAAAAAACCTGGTATGTTCGCGCTAAACCTAATTCCTTACAGGATAGATATTTGAAAAATTAGGGAAGGGATATTATACTATAATTACACTCACTTTCATCAGGTTCGCAGATTTGATGTTTTAACTTGTTATAGGGTAATGAT
>JAITFY010000040.1 GCA_031281025.1 Treponema sp.
CTGTCATATTCATCATATGCCAGTAATTCGTTTTCACTTTTACCTACCAAGTAGATCGGTTTTGTTCTTCTCATAATCCCCAGAAAAATGCTAAACTACTCCCATGAAACATAAAAAACGGGCGGTCGGTTCCGGCGTGAAATACAGACTTTACATTGTTGCTTTGCTTTGCGGGCTTTGTATTATGGCGCTTCAATTGGTGGGGTCGCGTATGATTGCTCCTTTTTTGGGGGCTTCTATAGTTGTGTGGACATCGGGAGGCTTGTTTTGATTGAAGATTAAACCTGTTTCGTAACTCAGGCATCATTTATAGATTTACAAAATGTAAGGACTTTGTTATTATAAACTATGAATGGAAAATTTGAAGTCAAAGGCATTTCTATAAAGCACAAACGCCTTAACGAAAACGATTACATTTCTATAAGTGATATTGCTCGATTTCGTGAAAATGAGTACCCAAGTGATGTAATTAACGATTGGTTAAGAAATAGGCACACGATTGAATTTCTCGGAATTTGGGAACGTTTACATAATGAAAGTTTTAACTCTCTCGAATTTGAGAGAGTTGACAAAGAAGCGGGTCGTAACGGCTTTATTATGACACCAAAAAGGTGGTGCGAAACTGTTAACGCTATAGGCATAGCTTCAGGCGGCATGGGTCGATATGCCGATACTCTCGCACACAAAGATATTGCCTTCAAGTTCGCAAGCTGGCTTTCGGTAGAGTTTGAGATGTACATGATCATTGAATTTCAACGACTGAAAGAACAAGAGCAGGCACAATTACAATGGACAGCAAAACGAGAACTCGCAAAAGTCAATTATCATATTCACACAGATGCAATTAAAGCGAACTTGATTGTGCCGACACTAACCCAAAAACAAAAATCTTTCGTATATGCTGACGAAGCAGATTTATTAAATGTTGCTTTATTTGGCAAAACCGCAAAAGAATGGCGTGATAAAAACCCAAAAGAAAAAGGCAACATTAGAGATTTTGCAACAATACATCAATTACTTGTACTTGCCAATATGGAAAGTTACAATTCAATCTTAATTAATGATAAAGTATCGCAACAAGAACGGCTTATTAAACTTAACGAAATGGCAAGAAAACAGTTAAAAGTCTTGCTTGAAGTAGATAATAGGTTGTTATTGCCGAAAAATAAATAGCTCTTAGAAAAAATATATAAGAATTGAGCAAAAGGAAACAAAAAAATGGTGTCAGTTAAGTTAATTCTTTTTCTACCCTTGACCGATTTCCCCCCAAAAATGGCAATATTATATCAAAATGACGCTTTGGCTCCGATTGGAGAAAAAAGAAAATGAAAAAATGCAGAAAATGAAAAAAAACTAAAGCAAGGAGAAAATAACATGAAAAAAATTATCGCAGTCGCAGTTTTTCTGTTTGCTGTTATGGTGATTGATGTAGTTGCGGATTCAAGTTTGTTGAATGTAAATAGGTATTTCAGGCTTTTTCCCATTGGAAGAAATCAAGACGTAACCGATAATGATTATGTGTGGACATCAGCAGATGAAGATTATGGGAGATTTTCTGGTTTGGGTGAACATATTGATGTTATTGACACTCCTCTTGAGTTTGCCTTGTTATCTTATTACTCTCCGCCAGTAATAAACATCCGCCCTGTCCAGGCAGACGCTATATTGCCGGCAAATAATCCAAAACTTGCCGACTTAAAGCTCGGAGCCGCGGTTTTTAAAGAGATACAAATTTTGCGTTTCCTGAACGCTTCTGGAGGAAGCGCCAACACTGCAGCAGTAGACCGTCACGAAGGCGTGCTGAAATTCATCACTGACCGCGGAAACGTCACCCGTGCCGAGGTTGAAGAATTCTACCGCAACGGCATCCGGGCTTTTATCGCCGAAATCGTGGATGAGGAGTTTAATAGGATTAGTTTTTTGCTAAACAATGCAACAACAAATCCAATAAGAGGACATAATTCTGTAATGACACGCAATCCGCAAAACGGACACTATACATTAAGCTATGGAGGAGCATATACAAATAATGAAACTAGAATTATTACTGCCAATGCGCTAGAAGCATTATCATCTGAAATGCGAAATGGACGACACAGGGCTGATTTTGACCAGACAGGCATTAACGCCGTCCGCGCCCAAGCCGCGCTGATACCGGCGGTGAGATTGAGCGGTCAAGCCATTGATGATATTAAGACCATTTTGACTGCTTTTTACACCAATCCTAATACTAGTACATACAATATAGTGAGAGATGTGTTTATTTTGTTCAATAATATGTCGATACGAGACGGCGGACAGCCTGTTTTTAGAGCTATTAACAGTTCTTACGCAAGGGTTTTGCATGGATTTAATTATGAGCTTGGAGAAAAAGTTATAGGTGATTCCCTTACTATAAATGTTGCCAGAAATCTCACACAAGATGAACAACGCCGGCTTGTGGAGTTGAGGTAGTGTGTTTTCGGTGAGTGAGTAGTGGATTGAATGTCGTTATGAATATCTTGCTTTTTACTTGGTAATTTCAGGAAACTTCACCTTTGCAAGCCTTGTACTTGGTACTATAATAAAAGGAGATTTCGACCAGTTAGCATTACTTTTGATCGGTGGAGGTATTGCAATGTTATTCATTCAGTATACACCTGGGTAGCTGCTACTTTTTTTCCAAATTACAGAACTATGAAAACTTTTATTGCCTATCAGTTACTGGAAGCTATTAAAAAGGAGCATCTATCAAGAACTGCTTTGGCAAAACGTCTTGAAACTTCTCGTGCCGCAGTCAACAGACTTCTTGATCCTGAAAATGAATCGATAACTCTGTTGACCCTCAAGAGGGCTGCAAACGTTTTAGGAAAAAAACTCAAGCTTGAATTGGTGTAGGGGGGAATGACCGACACAACCAAAAAAATCATTGAACAAATTCTCGCTATTCCCAAAGGCAGGGTTTCCAGTTACCGCGACATTGCGTTAAAAGCATAATCAGTCTTAACTTGGTATATGTATCTTCGATTTCGTGCTTTTTCAAGGAGATGTAATACGTCGTACTTTTTTTGGCAATGCGATTCATTGATTAAACAGCAAAAATAAAGTACCATATAGCTTAGGAGGCTTTTATGTTGATAGTGGAAGGATTTCTTGAAAACGGCGTATTTATACCCAACAAGCCCCTTGCCAATGTACAGGGACGGCAACACGCTACCTTGACCATCACCGAAGATACAGAAAAAGAACGACAGGAACGAATTACTGCGTGGCGACAATTTGGTGAAGCAATAAAAAACAGCGATGAAATACTGGAAGGCGCCGGAACGTCTTCAATTCAGAACCCTTGAAACAATCTTATGACCATATACGCACTTGATACCAATATCATTTCTTATTACTTAAAAGGCAACACCAAACTGATAGACCGAATACCGTCATTTTGCATTTATTGACAATATCCTATTTTTCCATTCGACAGCTTCTTCATTCGAAAATTGCAACCATATCTCTTCTTTTATTATTTTCTTTTCATCGACATCATAAGTTATTTCCCACAGAAATACATCTAGACCTTCTTTTTTTTTTTCTTCACAAGCTTGTTGACAATAATACTCATTTGCCATTATGGGATTTTCGGTAAACCATTTGCCAGAACCACTATCATATTCATCATAAGCCAGTAATTCATTTTCACTTTTACCTACCAAGTAGATCAGTTTTGTTCTTCTCATAATCCACCACTTCCTACGCCGTTACTTTCTGCCATATCCCATACAGTAGTTTTTTCTTTAATGTTTAATTATTTTTCCACGGTACAAAACTAGAGGGGTCATCATAATATTCTTTAATGCGTTTTTCTGCTCTCTTTGCTTCGGCTTTTGATGCTGGCTCTATTGTATAGAGCGGTTCTGCCATTTCTGATAAAAGTGGTTTTAATACTACTAGTCTATGTTCTGGCATTTTGGCAATATAGCCTTGTAATTCTTTTCTTAAAACTGCGGTTGTCATTTTTACCCTCTCTTGCTTTTAGTCTTTTTCTTGTATGCTTGCCCTCTTGGTTCTATATGCGTTACAAGAATTTTATTTTCCACATATTTAAAAATAACCCTGTAATTTCCAACTCTTAACCTTAGAACATCTTTACTTCCTTCGTATGGTCTTATATCACCT
Organism: Treponema sp.; assembly: GCA_031281025.1. GTDB lineage: Bacteria > Spirochaetota > Spirochaetia > Treponematales > Breznakiellaceae > WQXQ01. Next base: position 4,153 of record JAITFY010000040.1, read on the forward strand.
TCAGGTGGTTCTTTTTCCAAATCCGAAAATGCTTCGTTAAAACGATCCCTGTCAGATTTGTTTAGACGATCAAGGTATCTTTCAACGGTACGATGTAGTAATACCTTCATAATTCTATCATAACATAAAAACTACATGTTGTCACGTTTTCCCCAAAAAACAACACATAAAACCGAAATACCAGTAAACTTAAACGTACGAAAAATGACCGATACAACCCAAAAAATAATTGAACAAATTCTCGCTATTCCCAAAGGCAGAGTTTCCAGTTACCGCGATATTGCGTTAAAAGCAGGTATCCGCAATGGAGCACGGCAGACTGTACGAGTGCTTCATACCATGTCCAAGAAATACAACCTTCCCTGGCATAGAGTTATTCGATCCAATGGAGATATTGCTTTAAAAGGAGAAGGACGAGAGCAGCAAATAGCGCTTTTGAAAAATGAAGGTGTTGATGTTTCTCCAAATGGACGGGTAAATATGGCGATATTTGGTAATCTATATTAACTTGGTATCGGGCTTTTTATAATAAAAACTTTTAATCCTACGCAGGTACTTTTTGCCTGATACTCAACTGGTAACCAAGACAAAACGACTAATAATTGCCATTTTTAGCATGATTTTAGCAAAATCTCTTAATCTAAGTGCAAAAAAACTAGCATTTTCTTGGATATTGTGTTATACTGGATAAATAGACAAAAAGCGCAAGACTTGTCAGGGAATTTGTTTGAGTATGCTCAAACGATGGTTTCCGATCATGTCGGATTTTCGACGGAGAGTATGAATTATGGATAGTGACCGCAATATCATCATAATGGTAGATGATGATGTTACTAATTTAACTACCGCCAGAAACAACCTTGCCGGGAAATACGATATTTTTACAGCTCCGTCGGGAGAGAAGCTGTTTTTTCTTCTGGATAAAATCAAACCCGATCTTATTCTGCTCGATATTGAAATGCCGGAAATGAATGGCTTTCAAGTCATGGAAAAACTTAAAAAAAATGAAAAAGTGGCGTATATACCGGTTATTTTTCTAACTGCAAAAATTGATCCAGAAACCGAGATTGAAGGTCTAAACCTGGGGGCAGTTGATTATATTACAAAACCTTTCTCGCGAGAGCTGATTATTAAACGGATTGATCTGCACATTCTTTTCGAAAAACAAAGAAAAAAATTGCTGCAATATAGTCTTTCTTTAGAAACCGAGATTGATAAAAAAACAGAAATGGTTTTGGAATTACAAAATGCAATTTTAAGAACTGTTGCCGAGCTGGTTGAATGTCGTGACAATGTGACGGGAGGTCATATAGAAAGGACACAGCATTATTTGTACATGCTGGTAGATTTTTTACTGGAGCATGGTGTATACACAGAAGAAATATCGTCATGGGATATTAATCTGCTTATTATGTCTTCTCAACTTCATGATGTAGGAAAAATATCCATAAAAGATTATATTCTTATGAAACCGGATAAGTTAAACGAAGAAGAAATCGAGGAAATGAAAAAACACACATTGTACGGTGTGGAACTAATAAAAAGAATCGAAAGCAATACAAGAGAAAATAATTTTTTAAAATATGCAGAAATTTTTGCAGGCAGCCACCATGAAAAATGGAATGGTAAAGGTTATCCGCATGGTCTTAAAGGCGAGGAAATACCTTTGCAGGGAAGATTAATGGCGATTGTTGATGTCTACGATGCACTAACCGAAGAACGTCCTTATAAAAAAGCATTTTCGCACGAAGATTCTATAAAAATAATTAAGGAAGAAAGGGGAGCTCATTTTGACCCATCGGTAGTGGATGTTTTTATTACTCATGAAAAAGAGTTTAAAAACAAAGATTTGGCTAAAATGAATATTGTTAGTCGTGGTGAAATGCTTCGCCCCACTATAAAGTTTGTCTCTGGTATGGTTGGGAATCGCAGCGGCAAGAATCATGGTCATGTAGAAAAAATACAAGATTATCTTAGTGTGCTTATTAATGGCATGTTATACCACGAAAGTTTTGTAAATGAAATTAAAAAATGGGATATAGGTCATTTCCTTATGTCGGCTCAGTTACATGATGTTGGTGAAATTGCAGTAGCGGATAACATATTAAATAAGTCTAACGAGTTAACTAATGATGAATATGAGAGCATGAAAACTCATGCGGATTTTGGCGTTAAGGTAATTCAACGGATAAAAGGAATTGTAAACAACAATGATTTGCTTCAACATGCTGAGGCTTTAACCGGCAGCCATCATGAACGATGGGATGGAACAGGTTATCCGCATGGTCTTAAAGGTAAAGAAATTCCTTTGCAGGGCAGAATTATGGCATTAGTTGATGTTTATAATGCTTTAACAACAGATCGTCCTCATAGAGGCAGGAAAACACACAAGGAAGCTGTCGAGATAATAGTGAATGGCAGCGGCTCACATTTTGATCCTGCGCTTGTCGATGTATTTATTGAATGTGAAAGTGAATTTGAAATATTGGTGAACAGATGAACGTAATACAAACTGTGGGAGCTTTTGAGCAACTTTCATTTTTTCTGCTCATTTCTGTTTTTGTTCTTGCATTATTGTTGATAACTTTTATTGTATTGTATTTAAAAAACAACAGAGTACAAAAAAAATATAAAAATCAAATGACAACTCTTTCTGCCATCTATCACACTTTGCCGGATTTAGTATTTTCCAAAGATGTAAACGGCGCTTTCACAAGCTGTAATTATTGGTTTGAAGAATATGTAGGAACAAAAAAAGATAATCTAATTGGAAAAAAAGTATATGAAATAGAAAGCATGCAAGGAAGAATAAACAAGGGTTTATCGGGAATAGAACAAAAAGTATTTGGCGAAAAACGTACTGTTAGAGACCAGGAATGGTTTACATATTTGAATGGCTGCAAGCGGCTTTTTGATACCGTAAGAGTACCCTTGATTCAAAATGGTAAAATAACAGGTTTACTTGCAATTTGCAGGGATATAACAGAGTATAACGAAGCTCTTGATCTAATTAAAGATGCAAACAAACGTGTTGGAGTTATGCTGGATGCAACTCCGTTGATCAGTAATCTATGGAGTAGAGATTACAAAGTAATCGATTGTAACAATGAAGCCCTCAAATTATTTGGGATGGAAAAGCAGGAGTATTTGGACAAGTTTCTGGAACTTGCTCCCGAATTCCAGCCGGATGGGCAGCGGACATCCGATAAAGCACGTGATTTGCTTGACACTACTTTTAAGGAAGGAAAATGTGTTTTTGAATGGATGAATCAAAAATTAGACGGCACATTAATCCCGATGGAGGTTACACTTACCCGTGTTTTCTATGGTGATGATTATGTTGCTGTAGGATATGGACGGGATCTGCGCGAATACAAAAAAATGATGGAGAAAATTGAATATCAAAGCAATTTTCTAAAAACCATGAATCGTATGTCTCTCTCCCTGCTTGAACCTGACATTAATAAATTTGAAGACGGATTATATACAGCTATGGGTATAATGGCAGAAGCCATCAGTGCCGATCGTGTATACATTTGGAAAAACCATACGGAAAATGGAAAATTGTACAGTACTCAGATTTATGAGTGGTCTGGCGGCGCTGAACCTCAGCAAAACAATAAGTACACAGTAAATGTTCCGTATGTTGGAAATTGGGAAAATGACTTGCAGCAAGGGAAATGCATTGGTGGTCTGGTGCGGGATATGACTCCAGAACAACAGGAGCTGCTTAGCCCACAGGGTATAGTATCATTTTTGAATGTGCCGATTTTTTTAATGAATGAATTGTGGGGTCTTGTAGGTTTTGATGATTGTCATACAGAACGCATATTTACCGAGAATGAAGAACTTATAATGCGCTCTGCAAGCCGGATGATTGCAAATGCCTTAATTCGTAACGGAATGACTCTGGAAATTATTGACACTTCTGTACAGCTTAATGAAGCTGTAAAACGGGCAGCCGAAGCCGATATAATTAAAACAGAATCACTTGGCACAATGGAAAGTATATTAAACGGTCTAGAGGCGATGATTTACGTTTCCCATCCTGAAACTTGCGAAATACTTTTTATAAACGATTTTATGAAGAAACATTACGATCTAGAAGGTGATTGCATTGGAAAGATTTGTTATGAAGTTTTTCAGGAAGGAATAAATGAAAAATGCGCATTCTGTCCCTGTTACGAGCTTGATAAAGAGCCGGATAAAGTTGTTATTTGGGAAGAAAAAAGTACATTAACTCGTAAATCATACCGCAATGCAGACCGGTATATCAAATGGCCGGATGGAAAAACGGTTCATCTTCAATACTCGGTAGACATAACGGAAATTATTGCTGCAAAAGATGAGGCCGAACAAAGCAGCCGCGCAAAGAGCGATTTCTTGGCCAAAATGAGTCATGAGATTCGCACACCCATGAATGCGATCATCGGTATGGCGGAACTCGCGTTACGCGAAAACATACAAAATTCGGCTCGTGAACATGTCTTGACAGTTAAACAGGCGGGAGTAAACCTGCTGTCAATTATTAATGACATTCTGGATTTATCAAAAATCGAATCCGGTAATATGAAAATTATTTCGACTGAATATATGCTGTCATCTTTAATAAACGATGTGATCAGTATCATCAGGATGAGGGTAATTGAATCTCAGATTCGCTTTTTGGTAAATATTGACAGTAATCTTCCAAATTCGCTGATTGGGGATGAAATAAAAATCCGTCAGATATTGCTAAACCTTTTGGGAAATGCCGTAAAGTTTACTGATAAGGGTTATGTACTGTTTAATATGTATGGGAAAAAAACTGACGAAAACACAATTGGCCTGGTTATGGAAATTATAGACAGTGGAAGAGGCATAAAAGAGGAGCACATTGAAAATTTATTTTTAGATTATTCTCAAATAGATATAGAAGCCAACAAGGATAAAGAAGGAATTGGTCTGGGACTTGCCATATCCAGAAATATCGCCAGGTTAATGAACGGAGATATATCGGTTCAATCCGAATTCGGTAAAGGCAGTACATTTACCGTTACACTTCCGCAAAAAATTATTAACCCCGAAAAAATTGCCATTGTTGAGAACCCTGGTGAAAAAACCTCTATCATTTACGAACAGCACAAAACATGCGCAGATTCTATTGCATTCACAATAAATAACCTTGGGGTTAAACATGAACTGGTATCAACTACCGAAGAATTCCGCGAAAAGCTAGCAAAGAATTCATTTCCTTTTATCTTTATATCGTGCGCCTTATTCGAGAAGACCAGAGATATAATAATGGAGTTTGGCTGTAATTCAGAAATTGTTTTACTTGCAGAATTTGGAGAATCAATCCCTTCTGGAAACTGGACAATTCTTTTTATGCCAATACATACCATGTCTGTTGCCAATGTTTATAACGGTATATCAGAAAGATTTACATACAATACCAGTGAAGAATTGATCGTCAGGTTTACTGCACCTGATGCAAAAATTCTTATTGTTGACGATATTAATACAAATCTAAAAATAACCAGCGGTTTATTGCTGCCTTACAAGATGGATGTCGATTTGTGTGATAGCGGTGAAAATGCAATCAAAGCAGTAAAAGCCAAGCGTTACGACATTGTGCTCATGGATCACAGAATGCCAAAGATGGACGGAGTAGAAGCCACAGGACACATTAGGGCGCTTGGAGAAGAAGACCCGTATTATAGAGATCTTCCAATTATTGCACTGACTGCAAATGCTATTTCCGGCATGAAAGAAATGTTCTTGCAGAATGGATTTAACGATTTCTTGTCAAAACCAATAGATACCATCAGATTAAATACGGTTTTGGAAACCTGGCTGCCTAACGAAAAACAGATAAGCTCCACAAATACCAACAATAAAAAAACAAGTAAACCTGCTCCTTCATCAATTTTTTCAATTGAAGATTTGGATATAAACAAAGGCATTTATCAGTCGGGTGGGACGGTTGATTATTACCTTGAAACCCTTGCAGTGTTTCTTGAAGATGGTTTGGAAAAGAAAGGAAAAATCTTAAAGAGCCTTGAAGAAGGCAATTATTCTTTGTATGGAACTCATGTCCATGCCTTAAAGGGGGCATCAGCCAATATTGGCGCCGATAAACTCTCCAGAACAGCTTATTCACTGGAAATGGCCGGGTACAGGGAAGATGTACCCTTTATAGAAGCAAACAACGAAAATTTACTAAATATGATGGATAAACTTTTGGTTAATATAAGAAATGCATTGTCATCTTTTAACAAAGAAAATACAGATACAGCCGATTTAGAAATTGAGCTGTTAAAACCTGAGCTTGTTAAACTAAAGACAGCTCTTGATAATATGGATGCAGATGTAATTAATAAAACCATTGATAACCTAAAAGCAATATCTTCAAGCAATGAGGTCAAAGTCATGGTAAGAAAAATTGCAAAACATATATTGATGGTGGAATATGACAAAGTGGACTCATTGATAGAGTCTTTATTAAAATAGAATAATACGATACAATGCATATATGCATGTAAAAAATGCGCATTTAAAGATAATTGCGGCTTTTCTCTTCCTTGTATTGATTCCGCTTGGCAGTGTTTGCGCTGAATCCATTAAATGGGCGGCTCATGGAAGCATTTTTTATTTCCCTGCAAATAATGGCGTTGATTCCGATCCTGCGCCTATAATTCCTTCAGCCGGCTTTTCTTTGGCAAGGCAAATGATGCAAAACCTTAAGCTGGAGTTTATACAGGACATTTACTTTACTAATTACGAGTACTGCTGGGAACGCGGCTATCCTATGGCTGCAAGTAATCAGGAAAACCGCTCTGCTTTTGTGTTGGGTTTTGTCTCCGGTTTTCATGTGACTGGAATTTTCCCTGTTGGAGATGTTTTTTTAAGAATTTTTGGCGGCCCTGCGGTAGACCTTCGCATTATCACTGTTGCGTTTGGATTACATCCAGAACTTGATTTTGCCGGCGATGACAGAGATGCCAGATTGCAGACAGATGCCATTGTAAAATACTTTTGGGGAAAAGGCCGCTGGTTTTTGCCCACAGCAGGACTGGGTGTTGATTTTCCGGTAAACGACAAGTTTTTACTTGGCTTTGATTTACGCACATGGATTCCGGTTTATAAACTTTGGACGGATGATGGTACTTCGGCCATTGACGGCTGGCGCTTTGGCGTTGGTTTTCGCATAACGCCCCGTACTTCGTTATGAAAAAACAAAAAACTCATGTTTTTAAATGTACTTCCTGCAGCCGCGAAGAGGCAAAATGGCTTGGCCGTTGTCCCGAATGTGGAGAATGGAACACTTTTGTAGAGGCATTTACTGGAAACGCCGGCAAAAGAAGTAATACAAAAAAGGAGCAGCCTCGGGCCCTGCCGCTTTCGGTTATAGATTCGGCAGAGGGCATTCGTATCAATAGCGGTATTGGCGAACTTGATCGTGTGCTTGGCGGCGGTATCATGAAACATTCCGCAATCCTTGTTGGAGGAGAACCCGGCATTGGTAAATCTACTTTGCTTTTACAAACTGCAGCTTCGGTTCTGACAAAAGGGCGTATTCTTTATGTTTCCGGAGAAGAATCTGCCAGTCAATTGAAATTAAGAGCAGAAAGACTTGGCATAAGTAAAGATAAAATGCAGCGAATCGAGATTCTCTGTTCGGGAAATTATTCAGAAATTGAAGCAGTTCTTAATACAATAAACCCTGTCCTTGTACTTGTGGATTCTGCCCAAACGCTTTACAGTGAAGATGTTTCGCCGTATGGCAGTATCAACCAAATGAAGTTATGCTCGTTTGAGCTAATTACATGGGTAAAGGAACACGATGCAGCTTTAATTTTGTCGGCACATGTGACAAAGGAAGGGGTAATTTCCGGGCCAAAAGCTCTGGAACACATGGTTGATACTGTTTTGTATTTTGAACAGAACGATAAAGCTTCTGCATTAAGTGAATCCGGCGATTGCCGTTTTTTGCGCGCTGCAAAAAACCGTTTTGGCTCTATCGATGAAATTGGAATATTTACAATGAGCGATAAAGGGCTCGCATCAATCGAAGATACCGGTCACATGTTTCTGGTTAGACGCGGGACAGAACAGGGTTCAGCACTGCCGCCTGGAGTGGCGACAGCAGCAGTTTTGGAAGGCACAAGAACCATCCTTGTGGAAATCCAGGCGCTTACAATTCCTGCAAAAGGTGCGATTAGCCGTGTTTTTTCCGACAAGATCGATTCAGGCAGGGTGTCGCGCGTCTCCGCTACGCTTGAAAAGTTTTTGGGACTCAGGCTTTCCGATCAGGATTTGTATATAAACGCAGCGGGAGGCATTCGCATTACTGAGGTAGGCGTAGAGCTCGCGCTTGTCTGTGCCCTGTACTCCGCCAGAACCGGTCTTGCCTTGCCTGCAGATTTAGCCATTGCCGGAGAACTTTCCCTCACGGGCGAGATTCGCCCTGTCCGCCGCCTGTCAAGCCGCGTTAAAACCGCATCAAGTCTTGGTTTTCCTTCGTTTTTGGGTCCTGCCGCAGAACAGTCTGTTTCGGGGCTAAAATCTGTTAAAGATATAAAAACTGCGATTAAAACAATATTCGGTTAATTTTTTATTCTTTGATTTTTTCCAGAGATCTCATCATGGGACAGTCAAAGGAATCAATACGTAAAAATGGTTTAGTCCACTTTACGGCATTAACGATAACCTGCTGAACCACTGGATGGTAATATGTCGGGTGTGTTTCATGTCCCGGCTGGAAATAAAATATTTTGCCGTACTCCCTTTGATACGTTAGCCCGCTGCGAAATACATTGCCTCCTTCAAACCAGCTTATAAATACCGTAGTTTCCGGCTCTGGAACTCCAAA
>JAITFY010000064.1 GCA_031281025.1 Treponema sp.
CCGATAAGACCTACAAGTTCACCGTGGCGGATCTCGCAGAAAAAACCGCTTAAAGCTTTTAAACCGCCAAACTCGATAGAGAGGTTGTTAACGCTGAGCCGCAAATCAGAGGAATGTTCATTGTTGTGCATTTTCCACCTCTTGTTTTTGCTTGCTTGGAAATAACTTGCTTTTTATTTTGTCAAATGTGCCTACAAAGGAGAATTCCTTCATTCCTAAAAGGCCTTTGGGGCGGAATAACATGAAGAGGATCAGTATCAATGGGTAGATTAATAGACGGAAGTCCTGCAGGAAACGCAGCATTTCCTGTAAATATGTCAGTGAGTAAGCTGCCAGAATTGAACCTGTCATGGAGCCCATGCCGCCAAGAACCACATATATCAGATAATCAACAGATCTGATAAAAGCCGCAGCATCCGGCCTAACCAGACCATTAACTATTGCAAACAGACAGCCGCCTATACCGGCAATAAAAGCGGCAATGACAAAGCCGGTCATTTTATACCGGAATGTGCTGATACCGCTTGCGTTAGCCGCAATTTCATCTTCCCTGCAGGCCATGATTGCTCTGCCGTAACTGGAACGTAAAAAGTTCATTAATAAAGCCAGAATAACAATCAATGTTGCTGTTGTTAATACAAAGGCATATTCTCTGTTAAAAAATATTTCGGTAAAAAACCGCTTTCCGTCCGGGCCGCCTGTTATATTTCTTAGGTTATTAAATACTACGCGGATTATCTCGCCAAAACCAAGCGTGACAATTGCCAGATAATCCCCGGAAAATTTTAATACCGGAAACCCAATTAAAAAACCGGTAAAAGCAGTAAACGATGCAGCACATAACACCGCAATAGGCAGAGGTAATCCCAGATCAAGGTTAAAAAAAATGCAGGAATATGCGCCTATAGCCATAAAACCGGCCTGACCAAGTGAAAGCTGCCCTGTAATGCCGACAATCATGTTAACCGACATTGCCATTATTGCATTTACGCCGCCTACGGTTATTATTCGGGTAGTGAAAGGATCGATAATGCCGGCTCTCATCAGAAATAGCGGAAGAAAGACCGCAAAAGTACCAATGATGGCCAGAAGTAAAGTAGATCGAAATGGAAATTTGACAGAAGAAATAGGGCTCATGTTATACCTTTACCCTAATTTTTTTGCCGAGTATACCGGTAGGTCTAATCAATAATACAATAATCAAAATTGAAAATGTAATTGCATCAGCGTACTGACTGGAAATAAACCCTCTGGTAAAAGTTTCGGTAATGCCAAGGATGAATCCGCCAAGCATCGCTCCCGGTACAGAACCGATACCGCCAAGTATCGCCGCTACAAACGCTTTTAGACCGGGCATCATGCCCATCATTGGTTCAAGCCGGGGATACGCTGTTGCGTAAAGAACACCTCCCGCCGCCGCAAGCACAGAACCCAAAATAAAGGTAAAAGTTATTGTTTTATTGACAGAAATTCCCATAAGACTTGCTGCCTGCAGATCGAACGAAACAGCCTGCATTGCTTTACCGCGTTTGGTGTAATTGATTATGTAGTTTAACACAAGCATCAGGATAGCCGAAAGGATTATAACAGTTATCTGGATATTTGAAATTGTCAGGTCTTCAAAAATCTTGATTGTAAATACATTGGGACGTGGAAAAGGCCGGGGGTTGGGGCCGATAAAGGGCAATACCCTTGCGCCGTTTTGCAAAATCAGGCTGACTGCAATTGCAGTGATCAGTGAGTTAAGGCGGGGGGAAGTACGCAAGGGGCGATACGCAAAGCGTTCAATGGTAAGGCCAAAACAGGCGCAGACGATCATTGAAACACCAAAGGCAAGCAGCATTCCCATGGGGCCGGCGCCAATTGCGCTTAATACAAAAAACCCTGTGTATGCCCCCACCATCAAAATATCGCCGTGAGCAAAGTTGATTAATTTGACTATACCATAAACCATGGTATAGCCAAGGGCAATCAGGGCATAAATCGAGCCCAGAGAAAGACCATTAATCAACTGCTGTAATACAATCATTAGCGGGGATTCACCGTTGTCTTATACACATTGGTAAGTATGCCGTCTACTCTTTGGATTTCAAGCATTGCCGCACCCTTAATTGGGTTACGATCGGCATCAAAGCGAATTCTTCCGGTTACATAGTATCCGTCAATTTGAGCCATGGCATCCTTAACTGCTGCTGCATCAAAGGTTCCGGCAGCTCTGATTCCATCGGCAAGCAGCATCATTGAGTCGTAACCAAGTGCGGCAAACTGAGATGCAGACCTGCCAAATTTGGCCTGGAAAGCCTGAACAAAATCCACACCTCTGGGTTCTGTCGTATCCGAAGCAAAACCTGCAGACCAGAAACCATTAAGCACTTCGTCTCCTGCGAGGTCAATAACGCCGTCCCATCCATCACCGCCAACTAAAGGAGTATTAACTCCCAAATCACGGAGTTGTAATGCCTGAAGCCTGACATCGTTAAGATAATTGGGAAGATACACTACGTCCGGATTGGCTGCTCTAATGCGGGTTATCTGGGCGTTAAAGTCCACATCGCCTGTTTGATAAGCTTCGTAAGCTACAATTTGACCGCCCAGCGAAATGAATTGATCTCTGAACGCTTCTGCAAGACCGGTGTTATAATCGGCGCCTGCATCATAAAGAACTGCCGCACGTCTGGTTTCCAGATAGTCAAATGCAAAATCAGCGCCTACTACGCCCTGGAAAGGATCGATAAAACAGGCTCTAAAAACAAAATCGCCGGCTACGGTTGCATTGATATTGGTAGCGGAAGGGGAAATCAGAACAACCCCGCTCCTTTGAGCCAAAGTGCTTATTGCAATGGTTGGCGCAGATGTGCTGGAACCAATGATGTGGGAAACATTGTCCCTTGTGGTAAGCTTGGTAAAGGCGTTAATGGTTATTTCGGAGTTACCTTCGTCGTCCTCGGAAATTGCGGCCAATTGACTGCCTAACAGTCCGCCAGCTGCATTGATCTCTTCGATTGCGAGCAAAGCTCCGTCCCTTGATTCATTGCCGTAAAAAGCAACAGGCCCTGAAAGCGGGAAAATTAACCCAATGTTAACTGCATCACTTTTTGCTTTGCATCCAACAAAAACTATTGACAAAACACAGAGTGTAATGGCAACCATCAGTAAGATTTTTTTCATAATATTCCTCCATAAAGATATATACTTAAACTTTAGCAAAAAATTGGAAGTTAGGAAAGATGATATTGAGTTACTTTTTAGGAAAATATATGATTTGGGGTTTTCTTACCTTTAATGAGTGATGGTTTTTATAAATTGTTCCGGTGTAATTGCAGGTATAGAACCGGAAGAAAAATCTTCAGTGTTCCGAGTAACTATGTAATCAACAGAAAGACTTTCGCCAACGATGAACTGGACAGAATCTTCGAAGTCGTCCCAATCCAAATTAAGTGCTTGGAAAATATGGTTATCGGTTACTGTGGCTGGTTTGAAAACTAAGAGAAGGGTTTTAAGTGCTTCTTTTGCAATTTTTTTACCAAGGTCTTTTTCTGAAAGATAAAAGATATCCGTTATTGCAGATGCAGAGATATAGCAAGCAATTTGATTTTTCTCTGCCAGTAAATATATAACCTTAGCATTAGGATAATCCTGACGTTGCAAAAGAATATCGAGTGCAACATTAGTGTCGATGAGAATTATCTTCATAAATGCTTTGACAACCTTGCCATTCGGATTTCTTCGATTGTCATATCGGTATGTAAAATACCTGTAAGTTTGTGTAAAGTTGGTGAATTCTTTACCATTTCTTCTAATGTTTCTTTTGTAAGACGAATTTTACCATTGTCAGCCGTTTTATCTTCTTTTTTAGCAAAGGGAATCACTTTAAATTCAACCTGTGCCTTTCCTTCCGGTATTTCCAGAGGAACTTCAAAATCAAAACGTACCCGTCTATCAGCCTGAATATTTACGGTTTGTGTAATAGTCATGAAAACAAACATATCACATTAATAGGCAAAAATCAAGAGCAAAATTAATGCTTTAATATTAAATTGATTCGTGATATTATATTACCAAAAGGAGGAACTTTATGAAAAAGTTTCAAAAGTTATCGTCAATTTTATTGATTGTAATTTCTCTTGTTTTTATATTTGGATTGATTGGCTGTGATATAAATGTAGTGGATCGTACGCAAAAAATTCAAGCTTCTAATTTGATGCATGATATTATTGCACAACCGGTAAATTCTTTAGAATTGGACGACCAGTTCTGTAGTGCAGCCGCTAATTTTTCGCTGGACTTATTCAGGGCTACAATTTCAAACAGTGATAATTCATTAATTTCGCCTGTCTCAGTTTTGCTTGCGCTTGCAATGACGGCAAACGGCGCGGATGGCAATACGCTTACTCAAATGGAACAGGTTATTGGCGGCGGTATGTCGATTAATGACTTGAACACATATTTATATACTTTCGTTAACAATTTAACCAGCCAGCCCAGGTCACTCATTAACATTTCTAATTCAATTTGGTTTAGAGAATTTGGCTTTACGCCCAACTGCGAATTTCTTCAAACAAACGCAAACTATTTTGGCGCAGATGCATTTGCCGCACCATTTGATAATCAAACAGTTGAGGACATAAACATCTGGATAAGCAATGCTACGGATGGACTCATAAAGGAGATGCTGGACTCTATCCCATCAGATGCAATTATGTATCTTATAAATACGGTTTTATTCGATGCAGAGTGGGCGCGGGTTTACAATGAAATGGACGTCCATAGCGGTGTATTTACCAATCATAACAACCAACCACAAACTGCTGAATTTATGAGTGCACGAGAAAATTTATTATTTATTCAGGACAAAAATGTAACAGGCTTCATCAAACCGTACTACGGCGAGCGTTATAGTTTTGCCGCAATTTTACCGGGTGAAGATATTAATATTTTGGACTACATTGGTGAGCTGTCTGGTGAAGATTTTTTAAATCTTATTGGAAATGCGCATTTTTCTGATTTAATGCCGGCACTACCAAAATTCAGTTATGAATTTGAGGTATCAATGAACCATGCTCTAATGGCTATGGGTATTGAAGAAGCCTTTTGTGAAGAAAGAGCAGATTTATCACGTGTTGGCAGTGCATCGGGTAATTTATTTATTAGTGATGTGAAGCATAAAGCAATCATAACTGTTGATGAAAAGGGTACGAAAGCAGGCGCGGCTACAATTGTAGAAGTTGGGGTAACAAGCGCTCCGCTTTTCCTTAAACTTGATCGTCCGTTTATATACGCAATAATCGACAACGACACAAATTTGCCATTATTTATTGGAACACTATTGTCGATACCGTAATAAACACAAATTTAGAATTGCTGCGCCGCTGCCTGCGAGGACTGCTTGGGGAGGTTTTCCTGATCGCCTTACTTGCCAATAGTCTAAATGTTTACTAGAATAAAAGCATAAAACATTATTGAGGTATAAAATGGTAAAACGAGGGGCTTCTTTGTTTCTTTTATTGGCGCTTAATTTGACAGTTCTTTATGGACAGGAAATATTTACTGCAGAAAGATTTCTGGAAATGGTTTCTAATAACTATGCTTCCATGAGGGATTATGAAGGGGATTTAACAATCCGTTCCAGTAATCAGGATATGGTTGCAAGGATTATTTATTTATCACCTACTTTTTTACGGGTTGATTTTTCGCGGCCAGCTGAACAGGCCATCGTTTTTAACGGTGAAGTATTAACTGTTTTTATTCCAGAAATGAGAGCGCTCTTAAGCCAGAGCGTCCAAAGCAGAAGAGTAACCCCAGGGTCACCTTCCTCTGGGCTTTCCATGCTGCGGCGCAATTACGTCCCCTCATTTGTCACAGGCCCCAATCCTGAACCATTGGAGGGCACAGGAGAAAGAGTTGTAAGACTGAGATTAACCAGGCGTTCAGCCTCAGAAGGATTCAGAGAAATAATATTGAGTATATATCCTGATTCATTGATAATCCGCAGAATGGAAGCCCGTACTATTGCAGATACAGAAATTCGTTTTGACTTTACCAACATCAGAACAAATGTAGGAATTTCCGAAACACGGTTTGTTTACGAATCTCCGCCTCTTGCAAATGTATACCATAATTTTTTATTCAGAGACTAACTGGACACAGGAGGAATTATGGAATCTCTGGGTGAAAAACTAAAAAATGCGCGTAACGAAAAGAATCTTGGCATAGAACAGATAAGCCGCGAAACCAATATATCTATCCGTTATTTAGAATCTTTAGAAAGCGAAAATTTCGATTTGTTTCCCGGCGAGCCCTATGTAATAGGTTTTTTAAAAAATTACAGCTCATATCTTGAGCTTGATGTAAACAAGATAATTTCACTTTACAGAGCCCTTCGTATTCAGGAGCAGCCTGTTCCGGTAGAGCAGCTCCTGAAAAAAACCCCAAAAGCGCCTGCCTTTTTATTACCCGCATTGATAGTACTATTCGTTATTGGTGCAGGCAGCTGGGGTGTCTATAGTTTGATTATTAACAGACGGAATAATCCGGTTCATGAATTATCTACAGATCGTGTTCCTGTGGAATACCTGATGGAAAGTAATTCCATAGAACGGCGCTTGTACATAAATGATTCTGTTTTAATTTCGACAGGTTCCGAAATTCACAGAGTAGAACTTTTTAACCTGAGCGAAACAGTAACAATCCGCACAGATAACGGCGGCATGGAAAATTTGGATTTAAGCCAGGAAATTACACTGGATCTGAACAACAATGGAATCCCGGAATTGCGCATAATGGTTATGGATTTTGCAAAAAACAATCCCAATATGGGAGCAGTACTCCATTTTTCCCTATTGGATGTTTCGGCATCAACAAATATCCAGGTAGAGCCGGAAATTACGTTTACGACAAGCGCAGCAACCGCTTCAGTTGTTACAATTATCCCTTCTTCACCTAACGCATATCCGTTTACATTGCAGATTAATTTTACCGGATTTTGTATGCTGCGCTGGGAAATTCTGGAAGAACGCGACCGCAGGGGTATTAACCAGCGCTTTTTCCAACGCAACGAAACACTCGATATCCAGGCGCAAAATCTTGGTATCCGTATTTGGGTATCCAACGCAACGGCTGCAAGATTTCAGGTAATCGGCGGCGGGCGGACATTCCCTGTAGAAATAGGTTCAGCTGGAGAAGTTGTTGTAGCCGAAATTCGCTGGGTTAGAGACGAAGACGGCCGTTACCGGGTTGTGTTAATACGATTGGAAACCTAGATGAAGTTTTTTCTGGATCCGTTTGGTTGTGTAAAAAACCAGGTTGATGCAGAAAACATGATGGCGTTTCTTGTCAAAACGGGATGGGAAAACGCATCTGACGCAGAGACGGCGGATTTAATAATTGTTAATTCCTGCGGTTTTATCGAAAGTGCAAAACAGGAATCCATAAACGCTGTCCTTGAATGGCGTAAACTCTACCCCGCAAAAAAGATACTCCTTGCCGGCTGCCTCTCACAGCGTTATGCGGCAGAGCTGCCCCAATTATTGCCGGAAGCTGATGCGTTTATGGGAGTAGAGGACATTGCACAAATTGTAGAAAAGGCAGGGAAAACATTAACCTACGATTCGCACGAATTATCACGGATTAATAATATAATTTCTGGTGAACGGCCTCTTTTATCATTGCCGGGCTCTGCTTATGTTAAAATTAGCGAAGGCTGCAACAATTGTTGTTCGTATTGCGCCATCCCGCTGATTCGCGGCAGCCTTGTTAGCCGCAAGATACCTGACATTGTGGAAGAATGCCGTACACTGCTAAAGCGCGGTATTGTTGAGTTAAACATTATTGGGCAGGATATTGGAGCTTATGGACATGGAGAAGAAGCAAAAGTAAGCAGGTTGCCGGAATTGCTTAATGCGATTTCTTTGCTTGATGGGCATTTTTGGGTTCGCTTGTTGTATATTCATCCAAATCACTTTCCGTTGCAAATTCTTGATTTAATGGAGAGTGACAAGCGGTTTCTTCCTTATTTTGATGTTCCCTTCCAGCACGCTTCTGAAAAAATTCTCTCCGCTATGAATCGAGCGGGCTCTCATGAAGCTTATCTTACGTTACTCGAAACTATCCGCGCACGTCTGCCTCATGCGGTTATCCGTTCTACGTTTATGCTTGGTTTTCCCGGCGAAACAGAGGAAGATTTTGCTGCGTTACTCGATTTTCAACAAAAAGCCAATCTGGATTGGCTTGGTTGTTTTGCATATTCCCGCGAAGAAGGCACTGCATCGTATTCCATGAAAGGACGCATCCCGCAAAAAACCGCCAATAAACGCAAACAAACAATCGAAGAACGGCAAATACCAATTACAGAAAAAAACATGGAACATTTTATTGGCCAAACACTGGACGTACTAATCGAAGAGCAAATCGCCGATCCGGTTAACGCCGAAGAATCCGAAAACCTCTGGCTGGGACGGCTCTATTGTCAGGCCCCAGACATTGACGGCGCCGCAGTTGTAGTCAGCCAGAACACGGAGAAATTACGGGTTGGTTCCTTTGCAAAGTGCAGGGTTGTAACACGCAGGGGTTTTGATCTGGAAGTGAGGGTATGTTTATAGCTGCTTTTTTTTGATACAATTTACCAATGCAGCTTGATTATCCCTCTTATCTTGAACCTCTCAACAGTGAACAGCGGCGGGCTGTTTTGCACACTGGCAAGCCGCTATTGATACTTGCAGGTGCGGGATCGGGCAAGACAAGGGTGATTACCACAAAAATAGCGTGGCTTATCAGGGAGCAGGGCATGGATCCGCGTTCCATTCTGGCAGTAACGTTTACCAACAAAGCTGCAAAGGAAATGATACAGCGGGCACGGCAAATTGAGGAGCGGGCTGGAGATGCCATGTTACGGACTTTCCATTCCTTTGGCGCATGGTTTCTTAGACGTAATGGCAGCATTGCAGGATTGGATTCGGGTTTTGTCATTTACGATGATGATGATGTCGTTTCACTCCTTTCTTCGATAATGGAAAATACTTCCAGGCCTGATATAAGATTTTACGCAAATAGTATTTCAAGGGCAAAGGATTATTTTCTTGGCCCCGATGATCCTGGACTGGGAATAATCAATCATCATAAAAAGTTTCGTGATATTTACAAACGATACGAAGAACGTTTGGCGCAGATTGGCAATGTTGACTTTGGCGACTTGATTAAAAAACCTGTAGAGATTCTTCGCAGTCATCCAGAAGTAACGCAGCGTTTCCGTGATCGTTTTTCCGTGATCATGGTGGACGAGTATCAGGATGCAAACGTGGCGCAGTTTCACCTGCTTAAGGAGTTATGCGGCCCCTCAACTTATGTGTGCGTTGTCGGCGACGATGACCAGTCCATCTACCGTTTTCGCGGAGCAGAGGTAAAAAACATTCTGGAGTTCCCCGACCGTTTTTCCGGGGCGGACATTATCCGTCTTGAGCAGAACTATCGCTCTACTTCCTCAATTTTAAAAGCGGCATCTTCTGTTGTGGACAAAAATAAAGGACGTTTAGGGAAAACTCTTTTCGCAGAAAAAGGAGACGGGTCTAATCCGGAACTTGTTAGTCTTTTTAATCAGGATGAAGAAGCGTCTTTCTGTGCGGACAAGATCGAAAACTCTGTAAAGAAAAAAGAAACAACATGGTCGGACTGGGCAATCCTTTACCGCACCAATGCGCAGTCCTCTGTGTTTGAAACATTGTTTTCGCGCAGGAGAATTCCATATAACGTTGTGGGCTCCCTTGAATTTTACAAACGCGAGGAAATTAAAGATGCCCTTGCGCTTTTGTCATTCCTTGTAAACCAGCGTGACGAAGTTGCATTCCGCCGGGCGGTGAATAAACCCGCAAGAGGAATTGGAATTGTTACAGTCCATAAAATAATTGAAACTTCTATTACCAGTGGTGAAAATTTGCTTGAAATAAGCCGTAAATTAAAATTATCGCAAAAAGCCCGGACTGGTTTAAATGAATTTATCAAACTGATCGAAGATGGGCAGGCATTACTTGACGGCCAGATCATACATCAAACTGAATCAAAAAAACAAAAGTTGAAATCCGGGAAAGGCCTTTCTGTTTGCGTCGATATGCTTATAAATAATTCAGGTCTTGCAAAACATTACAAAATGCAGGATGAAATATCAGGTAATTCAAAAATCGATAACTTGCAGCAATTATTGAATAACGTAAAGGATTATCCAAACACCCGCGAAGGATTACTCGAATTTTTGGAGAACATCAATTTAGATAGAACTTTGGCCGAAGAACAAAAAGACGCCAAAGAAGCGGTGACGCTTATCACCCTTCACAATACCAAAGGACTGGAATTTAAACGTGTAATAATGACAGGGCTTGAACAAGGTACCTTTCCACGTGAAGACAAAAAAGGCAGCGAGCTTGAAGAGGAACGAAGATTATTTTATGTGGGCGCTACCCGCGCTATGGATGAACTTTATCTGACAACCTGCAAACAACGGTTTATGTGGGGGAGGTACGAAAACAGAACCCCATCGCTGTTTCTGCTCGAAGTTGACAAAAGCGTATTAAAGGGAAAACTTGATGGGGGCAGCCGCCAGGCTGCCTTTCCAATGGGAAGACAATTTCCAAAAAGCTTTAACCCGTTCAATCTGGCTAATAACGAACTTGAAGAGCGTTCTGGCTGGCGTGTAGGACAGCGTATTTTCCATGACAATCATGGCTACGGTGCAGTAACCGAAATAAAAGACAGTGATGACGGTCCTCTTGTACGCGTTCGTTTTGAAAACGGACACGACAAGCGTTTTTTGTCCGAGTTTCAGGGCAGAGCTTATGAAAAAATAGGAGACGATTACTGATGATAGACAATGAAAACAAGGTTTCGGCTAACGGCGATTTTTCCCTCTTGCGTCAAATCCCAATGGTTTTACGTGTTAGAGCTTTCCGGCTTTATCTGTCGAACGGACAACGTTTGGTAGATCTCTGGCTAAACGGCGGCACTGCGGTTCTTGGCCATACTCCGCCAAATCTGCTCCGTGAATTGAAAAATAGCGCAAGTCGCGGCCTGTATGCGCCTTACCCTCATTTTACAGAAGGCCGCTTTTTAAAAGCTCTGCTTAAACTTTTCCCGGAATACAGTTTCCGCATTTACGCAGTGCCGCCTGCGGAGGTAACACACGAAAAACTTTGGCGCCCATTTGCCAATGCTGACTCTCCATTCGCAACGGAAGATATGCCTGTGTTTATCCCCGTATTGCCGGGTATCCAAACCTGGCGCGGCGGTTTACCAATGGGGTTATGTGTTGTTGCCGCCAAATCAGAAAGTTATCTGGCGCAGCTTCCGCAAAATGACCATCTTTCGCCGGTTTTGCTTGCGGCGGCAACACGCGGGGTTTACGACATTATCGCCGCTAAACGGGCAAAACCTGTTTTCCCGCGTCTTGCAAAAACGTTACGCGAAGGACGCTGGCAGCAAAGCGGGATTTACCTCTCACTAAAAAGTAAACCTGATGCAGACGAATGGGCTGTACTTTTCCGCCGATTCCTTGATGCAGGTTTCCTCCTGCCGCCAGCTCCATTTTTCCCCCTTATCCTGCCTGGTGAGTTATCTCCAGGCGAGGAAGTTAAACTGGCGGGGTTATTGTAAAAGTTACGGTAAACCCTGAACAGATACCAGTGTACTGGGATGATTTTGAATCGCATTTGTAATGGCGGGCACGGGATTGTCTGTAAGTTCCCTGTCTGCATCGTTAAAGGTAAAGCGAAGGTCTCCGCCCCAATAGCGGCCTGCCAGGGTTATTACATTTTGCCTGGCTGTTTCGGGATCATCTGCTGTGTAAGAGTAGGCAAGGAAGTTGTTGTCATAAACAGCGCCGCCTTGTTTGGCTGTTACTGTGTTGGGAACAGGAGCGTTGGGACTGCTGACTTCGTAGGCATCAAACTCAATTTGATTTGAAGCACTCCACGCTCTGTATTGAGAAGCGGAAAAAGCGTCCATGTAATTACCGTACGCCTTGATCATACCACCGGGATCACCGGAGAAAGTTCCACTGCCGCTTGCGATGTCAGAGCCCTGTCTGGAAATCATCATGGGTCTTCTTGAATTGCGGAAATAGTTTCTGTCAACAAAAATTGATGAACCTGTGGTTGCGCCCACGCCGTATTTGCCAATACCGGCAAAATAATTGTTGTATACATGCACTTTATGAACACGCACTCTGGGATGGCGGCTGTCGGAATAATTAAACCAGTTGTGATGATAGGTGATATGCCCGACAGGTTCGGAGGCAGAGTTGCCCAACAGACTTGACTTACCAGAATCCCAAAAGATGTTAAATGATACAGTCACATTATTGCTTGATTTGATATCCAGCATACCATCACCCTTACTTTGATCGCCGCCCTTGTTGACACCATAGAAGAAATCATTGTTATGCACCCAGATATGCCTTGTTACAACACTGCCGGAAGTATTTAATTCGATAGCATCCGCTCCTTGAGTATTGGTCATTTTAAATCCAAAGTTCCGTATTTCGATACTAAAGGCTCTACTGGTTCTGAAACCCCAGCCATAAGCGACAGCATCATTACCAACGCCTTCAAATGTGATGTTAAAACCGCCGGAAAAAGCAGCCCTGCCTGTGTCAGAAGGACCAACAATGGAGACAGAACCCTGATTGTCGGTAAATGTTTGCGGTCTGGTTGAACTGCTACTGCCAACTTGCCTGTGTGTGTCGTTGATTCTGCCGATAAAACGGACAATCAGCGGGCGAACATCATGCCCTGCTTCGTAAGCGCGCATAATGGCATTAAGGCCGGTAAAAGTTGCTTCTCTGCCGGCGGCATTATCTCTGACATCTAAAGTTACCAAATGTTTGTTGCTGTCGGTGAGATACAGTATACGTGCGCCTTCTTTTGGAGTGCCGTCCATTTTGTAACCGCCCGGAACCACGCCGTTTACAAAAGCAAAACCGGAGCGGACATGCGGCACTACTTCTATGTTGTTAACAAGTGCAGGCTCACCTGTTTCTGTGCCGCCTGCATTAACCGGCAGCACCTTAACATTATACCTGCCTGCAGAAATGCCAAGAACATCTGCACGGAAATAAGCGGGGTATTCACGGATTAATGGGTCATCAATTTTAATCCATGTTGAATCGTTGGCAGCTTGATAATACACATTGTAGCTATTAGCCGCTGGAAGTTTATCCCATTTAACATAAAGTGTTTCCAGCCAGCCGCCGGAATCAGTAATGGTAACAGCGCCGGAGATAATTTCCCCTCCATCCGGCGGTCCAACCGGTGTGTCATTACCGCCGCCATCGTCGCCTCCGTTGTTGCCGCCTCCGCCGGGCTGTATAACCGATACCAGGCATGTGTCAAAGACTTCTTCGTTGCCTTCCAGATGAGCCATAATTGTAACCGGCTGTGTTGTTAATTGCAGAGCTGTGACTACTCCATTCTCGTCAACTGATACAAGGTTGTCATATAAAGAACTCCATATAACTCTTGCCGAGGACGATGTTACTTCTACCAAGAGAGTAGAAGTGTTCCCCACAAACAACTGGATATTTTCCTGAATGATATCAATGGTTGCGCTTGGCGGAGGCTGACTGTCACTGCAACCGTTAAACACAAGGGAAAAACTTAAAATTAATATCACTCCAAAAATCAATTTTGCTGTTTGTTTGGTCATCTTATACTCTCCATTTTTAGTCGCTTTAGCGACGACGTAAATCGAAGTTTCAGCTACTGCTGAAACAAACTCTCCTTATTATCAATCGTCTTTAATATATTGTGAATTTATTTGACCGACATCACCCAATTTGGGTGGAAATACGAAATATAACTCGCAGAGCTCGTCTTGTAGAAAAAGGACAATATTTAACCCCTTGACAATATGTAATCTGTAGTTTACATTTATTGTATGGAAATTATCAAATCGGATATTTTCAACAAATTTGCGGTGGTGATAAATCTTCTCAACAAGCAAATATAACAAAAGCAAAGAAAATAGCGAAACATTATAAGGGGTAATATTTTGAAAACAATTATTAAAGATAAAATTACATTTTCTAAATTTGATCTAGCCGAATATCTAAATACAAATGAAGATATTATAGCTTGTCTTGATGTTGCTCTTTCCGAACCTGATACGGTTTTTCTTTTTAAAACACTTAATGCTCTTGCACGTTCAGAAGGCATGACAAAAATTGCCAGAAAACTTGGTGTAACTAGAGAAGGTTTATATAAATCTTTATCGCCCAATGGACACCCATCATTTGAAACTGTAATAAAATTGCTTAATATTTTAGGTATGCGAATGAAAGTTGAACAAAAAAATAGCGTCTAATCGTGGGACTTAAGTAGAAAATAAAAAAGTAGTCACAAACCACAAATCCAGCTCTGCTGGGTAAACCACACGAACGAAGATTTTTGCTTGATTTTTCTTACATTCCCATATATATTTGGTACGAGGTTAAAATGCTATTTCAACTTATTCTTTCGTTGACTACTGCTATTCTCTGTTTCACAGCATATTTTATGTTACGAAAAATGCGTAAAAACCAAGAATAAAACCACAAAAAATTTCTCGCAGAGGTCGCAGAGAAGAATTTAGGATAGATTTCTTGGCAAAATAGTAAGCTTTCAAGTTGAAACTCCGCGAGCTTCTGTGAGACAGATGTAGTTGCCTTCTTTGTTGAAATAATTTTGATAAATATGCGTTTTATTAGGCAAACTATCAGGCGGATCTTCTCGAAATTGAAATGTATGTGATTTTCTGCTAATAATCATCTCCCAATTATTTATTACATTTGTGCCAAGAATAATGTCATTCTCATGCCCGCCCTCATAATCTCCTGCAAAAGCAACTACACGCTCCAGAACAAAATCACTGATCATTATCTTCTTAATGGAAAATGCCTCAACTGTAATAGTATTACCGCCCATGCTGTAAGTTTTGTTAAATCCCAGAGAATGTCCAGATTGTTTAGCGAGGTATCTTGGGATCAATGTGTTAAAACAGCCGGTATCTAAAAATATAGTAACATTTTCCAGATTTTTTTCTTGAATATTGAGAATAAACGCATCAAATTTGTAACGATGTTCAAACAATGTCGACAATGCCACTGTAGAATATTTCATCTTTAGGGACCCATCCTTTAATAAGAAGTACTTCGCCGTTATATTTATCGAAATTTATTCTTCTAAGGGCATCCCGATCCTCTGGGGTTCCATCTCCGTAAGCAACCACATATCCCTTATCATCTGCAGGCGGAAAATCTCTTTTATCAAGCAAAAGCCATCGACCGTCAAATTCGGCTTTAGCCTCACGATAGTTAAGAACTCGTTTTTCTGTAGCTATTGTTACCATATACGATCTCCTTACCTAATTAAATATAACATTATGTTAGCAAACTGTAAAGAGAAAATTTAAGTGTTATACCTGAGGTTCGAATAATTTGGTCAATATTTATATTCTCTGCGTCCTTTGCGTCCTTTGCGTCTCTGCGAGAGGTCTTGGTAAAAACCATAAAAAATTTCTCGCAGAGGTCGCCAAGAAACGCAAAGATCGCAAAGCTATTGTCCGAAAATTCTCTTTTAAATTAAATAATATCTGTGATTTGAATAGATTTCTTGGCAAGAAATTAAATTTACGGACAAGTGCTCTGCGTTCTTTGCGTCTCTGCGAGATTTCTTGGCAAAACAGTAAGCTTTCAAGTTGAAACTCCGCGTCCTTTGCGTTCTTTGCGTCTCCGCGAGAGGTCTTGGTAAAAACCAAAAAAAATAGCGTCTAATCGTGGGACTAGACGCTATTCTTTGCATTGTTTCTTCCTTATGGACCAGTTATTGTCTGGCTCAAATCGATATTAGTGTAATGATCATCGCCTTCAAATCTTACTCGCAATGCAGTAATAACCAAAGTTGATGGAGTAGTAGAATTTGATGATACAATCAATCCAAAGTATACATCATCTGTATCTACAAAAATGGCATTAGTATCGTTTTGTGATGCCACATTACCGCTGTCAAGTTTTTGTGTAAAAGTAGCTGCTGTAGCACTACTCCTTAAAATACCCCAAGTCTGGTTAATGGTAGCGGCAGGTGGAGCAGTAAAGCCAGAGTTTGATCCATTATTATGATTCGCTCCTGCTGGTTTCCGCATCCTTGGTGGTGCAGCAGTTAGACTCCGATGAGCAAGAAGCCAATAACCTAGTTGATCGGCTGTTTGAGTTGCAGGATTTCCTTTTATAGCTGCAAGACCAATGAGAGAGTTAGCGTGATCAAAAATATTACTGACCGGTGCAGTTCCTCCCGGCATAACTATATCAACCTCTACAGCATAAGCAGCAGAAGCCTTAACTGGTTTTGTTACATATACCAAATGATAATTTCTGGCTGTTGTAGTCATCCCACCTGTACCTGTTGACATTGCACCTGTGATTATCAGCCTACCGTCTTTGAATTCATAGTTTCCAGTAGCGTTGCCAAAAAACCGTCTTGCCAGACCAATTTCTGGTGGCGTTACGTGCACATACTTCTTCACCGTAACTTC
>JAITFY010000111.1 GCA_031281025.1 Treponema sp.
AAACAAAGGGGTTTGGGCATACCGTCTTCGTGATGGAGATACTGTTTATACATGGAATGCAGAAAACAATGACCGATGAGCTTTTTTCTGCGAAGAATGAAGCCTCACATTTAAACTCAAGCCCTCTTGCCGACAGGATGCGCCCAAGAACTCTCGAAGATATCATAGGTCAAGACCATATCGTAGGGCAAGGCAGGCTCTTGCGCCGTGCAATTCAGGCCGACCGTCTTTCTTCCATAATCCTTTACGGCCCGCCGGGGACTGGTAAAACTTCATTGGCTGCTGTCATTGCAAACACAACACGAGCCGCTTTTGAAAAACTCAATGCAGTTCTTGCAGGTGTAAAGGACATCCGCGAAGTTATTGACCGTGCCGATGATCGAAGCAGGCTTTACAGCAAAAGAACAATCCTTTTTGTAGACGAAGTCCATAGATGGAATAAAGCCCAGCAGGATGCCCTCCTTCCATGGGTAGAAAACGGCACGGTAATCCTTGTCGGCGCAACAACAGAAAACCCTTTTTTTGAAGTTAACCGCGCTCTTGTCAGCCGCAGCCGTATTTTTCAGTTAAAACCCCTTGAAAAAAACGATCTTTTGGAATCTGCAAAGCGTACTTTAGCCGACAAAGAACGCGGATACGGAAAATGGAATGTGTTATTTGAAGACGGCGCAGTTGATCACCTGGTAGATATCGCAAGCGGGGATGCGCGAAGTCTTTTAAATGCGATTGAACTTGCAGTGGAAACAAGCGTCACTCCGTGGCCGCCTCCAGCCGGCATGGATATTTTCATTTCTATGGAAGCCGCAGAAGAAAGTATTCAAAGGCGCGCGCTTTTGTACGACCGTGACGGTGATTACCATTTTGATACGATCAGTGCATTTATAAAAAGCATACGTGGAAGCGATCCCGATGCGGCTCTTTACTGGCTTGCAAAAATGGTACGTGCCGGCGAAGATCCAAAGTTTATTTTCAGGCGAATGATTATCCTTGCAAGCGAAGACGTTGGCCTCGCCGATCCGCACGCTATCAATATAGTTATCTCCTGCGCTCAGGCTTTTGAGCGGATAGGTTTCCCGGAAGGCAACTTCCCTCTTTCACACGCATGTCTTTACCTTGCCACTGCTCCCAAATCAAATACAACATTGTCCTACTTTGATGCGCTCAAGGAAGTGGAACGTGAAGATGCGCAGGTTCCCAGCCATCTTCGCGATTCCAGCCGCGATGGTGAAAGTTTCGGACATGGAGAAGGTTATGTCTATCCTCATGCTTTCCGTGATCATTGGGCGGCGCAGCAGTATCTGCCAAACTCCCTAAAAGGCAGGACTTTTTACATTCCCTCGATTGTCGGTTATGAAGGAAAAATACGCCAGGATGTTTTACAAAAACGGGAATTACAAGCGGCGATTGTTTTAGACAGCGAAACAGACACAGATTTTCTTTCATGGTCGGCATCGGCAAAAGGAAGAGAGGGCTGGTTTAAACGCCTTGAATCGGGAAGAAGCTCCCTGCTCCTTAGCGACAGAAACCTAATGTTTACGGCTGCTTCTGTCACTCGTCAGGATCGTGTTTTGATCCCTCAAGCAAACGATGGCCTTTTGCTTTGGGAAAGCATTCGCCGCTGTACAGAAGGATTAACTGCAGCGCTTGTAAATAGCGAGTCGGCAAAAGAAGCGTTATTGGGCTTTTCATCAATTTTAGATGAAACCGAAAAACCGCAAATTGCAGTGACTCAGGAAATACTGCCAAGCCGCCAGCAGAGCGAAGAATGGTTTTCCTGCTGTGAATTTGACCATATCCTTGTTCGTGTACGTCTTACAACACAGCCATCGGTTTTTGCTGGTGCGGTGAAACCTCTGCTTGCAAAAAAAGGCAAACTGGTTCTGTTGACATCACCACCGCTGCTTGGAGAGCGTATATCACGCATTTTGAATAATCAAACACGCAGTTTGCAAACCGCAGGTTTGGAGCAATCGATTTCTAAATTGGCTCAAGCAGAAGAGGAGTTTTTCCAAAATGCTTCTGGGCCTGGTTTTTGGAGCGAAAATGAACTAACAGCGGCTTTTGAAGAACAGGGGTTTTCTTTTGAATACGAAGTAATCGATCAAAAAGAAGAAAGGATGATTACCGAAAAAGACCTTTCCCAGTGGTTCAATGTTGAAAAGTCGCGTTGGGGTTCATTCATGGCAGCAAAATTGGAAAAAAACGATTTTAATGCAGTAAAGGCGGTTCTTTATGAACGAATTACCAAAGGCCCGTTAATATGGCGCTGGAAAAGCATCTTTTTAAAAGCAAAATATAATTGTTAAAAAAAAGTTCACAATAATCATAAAATATGTTATATTTTAATAATAAAATAAATAAAAGTTTTAAAGGGTAAAAACAATGAAAAAAGAAATACAGAAAAAAACAACTTTAAAAAATACCGTTAAACCGCAAAAAAAAGCAGTTAAATCTGCTGCAAAACCAACAGTCAAATCACCGGCTAAATCTCAAAAAAAGCAAGCCGCTAAAACAGTTACCAAAACTACGGCAAAGACGACCAAAAAACCAGCAAAAAAACCAGCTGCAAAGTCTGCGGCAAAAATAACAAAAAAAACGGCTGCAAAGCCTGCTACTAAACCAGTTGCAAAGCCTGCAAAAAAACCTGTAACAAAGCCAGCTGCCAAACCTATGGCAAAAACTACTACAAAGCCTGCGGCAAAACCAGTAGTAAAACCACCAGAAAAGCCGGCTGCAAAACCTGTAGTAAAACCAGATGCCAAAATTACGGCAAAAATCATCGAAAAGCCAGTTATCAAACCAGAGATAAAACAACAAAACATAGAAATCCCCGCAGAAAAGCCAGCGCCAACAAACATGGGGCTTCCCGACGGCAGCGCTATCCAGCCAACCGGCAACAGAAGACCGCTGATTGTTTGGCCAAAATAGCTGCTAAAAAAACGTTTCGCTGAATGGCGGGGCTTCTTCCAGGACTCTTGTTATTATACGGTGGTTAGATAATAAGAGGTCTGGGTCGGTTTCCAGAATTGAGAAAGCGTCCTTTCGGGCGCGCTGGAGTTCTTCTATATCACGAATTGGATTGGCAATTCCAAGAACCAGATAACCTGATTGTTCAACTCCTGCAATGTGGCCAGGGCCGCGCATTTTTAGATCTTCTTCGGCAATGATAAAACCATCGTTGTTTTCCAGCATTACTTTTAACCTGGTTTTACCTTCTTCTGTTAGTACATCCGAGTAAACCAAAAAACAGTACGATTGATCTTTACCACGCCCTACCCGTCCGCGTAATTGGTGAAGCGCAGACAAGCCAAAACGTTCTGCATGTTCAATGACCATGCAGGTTGCATTCGGCACATCTACCCCTACTTCTACAACACTTGTTGCGGCAAGTATGTTTATTTTGCCTTTTCTAAAATCATCCATAACATTTTTTTTAACATCTTCCGCCAGTTTTGAATGAATAAGAGCAACCTTGTATTTTGGAAATATTTCCTTTTCCAGCCTTTGTGCCATAGAAACAGCATCTTTAATATCATCTGTGCCTTCTATTAATGGATATACAAAATAAACCTGTTTTCCCATTTCCAGTTCTTTTCTGATAAACTCATATACTTTTGCTTCGTTTGATTCTTTTGCAAGATGGGTTTTTACAGGTATTCTTCCCGGCGGTTTATCTTTTATAATAGAAACATCCATGTCGCCAAATACAGTTAACGCCAATGTTCTGGGAATGGGGGTTGCGCTCATCATTAAGAGGTCTGGATTTTGTCCTTTTGTCATAATCAAAGATCTCTGAGTTACGCCAAAACGGTGTTGTTCGTCAATTACTACAAGTGTCAGGTTTTTATATTCGACATCTTTGGAAAAAAGAGCATGAGTACCGATAACAATATCGATTGTTCCTACTGCAAGGTTTTTTAAAAGTTCTTTGCGCCCCAACGCCTTGATATTTCCCGTAAGAAAGGCAATCCGCACCCCCAACGGTTCAAGCAACCGGGCGGCATTTTCCGCATGCTGCCTGGCAAGCAGTTCCGTAGGCGCCATAATCGCCGCCTGACTGTTTTTTTCAACAGCAAACAAAGCAGCCATAAACGAAACTAAAGTTTTGCCCGACCCTACATCGCCCTGCAATAACCGCGCCATAGGTGCATTAATGCGCATATCTTTGTTTATTTCCTGAATAACATTTGTTTGTCCCTCCGTTAAAGAAAACTCAAGCCTGCCAAGAAGCGTTTTTTGAAGCGTAGTAAACTCCCCGCTTGGCGACACTTGATCCCTGGCCGTTATTCTTTTTCTTTCGATTGCGCGTTTTCCCACCATTACTTCAAGATAAAAAAGCTCTTCATAGATAAGTGTTTTTTTTGCTTTTTCCAGCATTTCCAAAGAAGAAGGAAAGTGAATTTCTTTTATCGCTATTTTTTTTGCAAGTAAAGAATCTCTTGTTATTATTTCATCGGGAAGTTCGTTTTCTATTTTTTCCGCAAATTGTTCCAGGGCGGATAATACAAAATTATGTACTGTTGACAAACTAAGAGTGGCTGTTAATTTGTATACAGGCAGTATTTTATTAAAATTCCTTGATTCAGCCGGGCCGTATTCAAAACTGCTTGATTGGATTTCGCCGAATTTATATTTAAAAGTACCATAAACCATGTGTATAGAATCAACAAAAAATTGTTTTTCCAGCCAGGGGCGTTTTGCCAGATTAAAAAATAACAATATGCCAACAATGCCGGTTTTTTGTGTGCTTTCATCTTCGATATAAACTTTTAATCCTCTTGTTTTGCCAAAACCAATATATTCTTTTGCAACTACAGTAACTTGTGAACAAACAGTATTGTTTTCATAATCGCTCAATGGAACTATACGTCTCCGATCTTCCCAATCCCGCGGATAATTCATAAGTAAATCCGCCGCTGTGTGTATTCCAAGACGTGCAAATTTTGCTATAGAGGAATCTGCTTTTTTTATTTTATTTATTGGTGTAAAAAGCGAACGTAAAAACATTATATCAATGGACTTCTTAATAAATTAGAGAGGTACGATACCAGTATACTCCCTCCAATCATAATTCCAAGAATAATTATAATTGATATAATCATTACTTTTACAAAAAATCCTGTTGTTTGTGAATATCTATTTCCATATAATAGTTTTCTAAACATGTATAAAATTGGTTGTGCAATGGAATTAACTATACCCCAAAAAGGACTGTATATATTTCTGTTGGTATAAAAGGCAATAAGACGCAGAACAATAATTATTAGACAAAAACCGGCAATAAAAGAAAATATTGTCCAGAAGGATGTTAATATAATTGAAAATATACTTCTTATTGATATTCCCCCGTAAAGATAAACTATATGGAATATACTCTGTACAAGCGAAAGAAATACAATAGCAACAATTACAGAAAAATCCAAAGGACCAACCCGTAATTTTAATCTGGCTCTCCACCAGTTTAGATACGGGTCAGTAATTTTTGTTAACAAACTAACAGGTTTTCCGTAATATGACCGGGAAAACCACGAAATAATTATCCGCATAAAAATTAAAAAGGAATAAATACCAACTGCTGCAGATAAAAAACCAAATATAAAACGCATTATTTCCTCCATATCTCGGCTACACATTTGCATTTTTTTAAACCATCGAGTATTTCTTTTTCGTTTGCAGGGCTGGAAATTTCTAGACCCAAAACAGATCTGATTGTTATTACTTTGTCTTTTACGGGAACATGAATTAAAGTTGTACAAGAACCTGAATTTTCTGCAATATAATCACGTAACTCGGTTAAGTATTCATCGTTATATGTATCTGCTATTATTAATTTAATGTGTAATTCACTTTGTTGTATTTCTATATTTTTCCTTTGCTCAGGCGTTATTGGTTTTTCACCTGCGGCATCTTTTTTTAAAGCGCTTCTTGTTAACTGCGGATAATCAGCAATGCTGGAGACTTTAAAAGTTATTTTTTCCGGATTTCGCTCATTTTCCGGATCAATATTTCCTTTTAAAGCAATAATTTCGTTAATATTTAATAAATGCCTGCACTCGCCGTAAATCTTGCTAAAAAAGATAACGTCAATTTCTCCTTCAAAATCTTCAAGCGTTCCAAAAGCCATTTCGTTGCCGTTTACATCTTTAAAATCTCTTAAACTTTTTAAATAACCTATAACAATATAATTACCTTTTTTGGCCGATTTAATATACGAACTTTTTAAATCTGCCATGTACTGCCATGTAATTTTGTGTATTTTATCTTTTTCTTCTGTTTCGTTAATTTCTTTTATGATTTTATTTATTTCATGGCGGTTTACAATATCCTCAGCAACAAATGAATATTTGTATTTTTCTTTTTGGTATTCAATTTTACCTTTTAGTATTGAAACTTTATCGGCTTCTATCTGGTTTGCAAGTTTTTCCCAAATAACGGGAAAAAATGTTATCTCTATTTCGCCGTTGTAATCGGCAAGAGATGCAAAAGCCATCTTTGTACCTTTGGATGTAATAATACTTTTTATGTTTTTTATTATTCCAATAAGCACACAACTTCCTGTTTTAAAATTTTCATTGTGCCCCAAATTAACAGTTACGCATTTTTGCCATAAATCTTTGTAATCGTCCATTGGATGGCCGGAAAAATAAAAACCTATAAGTTCTTTCTCCCTGTTTAACCTGTCGGAACGGCTCATTGTTGGAAACTCTTCATAAAGAAAATCCGGCATATCCGATTCGCCGGAATCTTCAAATAGGCTTACCTGTCCAATTAATTTGTCTTCTTTCTTTTTTAAGGCAAATTCAACGGCTTTTTCCAGGTTTCCTTCCAGTGTTTCCCGTGTTATACCAAAATTGTCAAATGCTCCGGCCTGGACAAGTAATTGTATTGTTTTTTTTCCAACTGCTTTTATATCCACTTTATCAAGAAAATCCATAAAACTTTTATACGGCTCTTCCTGTCTTGAACGAACAATTTCCTGCGAAGAAGCATTTCCGATGCCTTTTATACCTAAAAATCCATAAACAATTCTTCCATCTACTACGGTAAAAACACTGTCAGAATTGTTAACATCAGGAGGATCAATCACAATAGACATTTTTCGTGCTTCATCTATACATTTTGGAAGCCTGTTTTTGTCGGTGCTGTGAATATCGTTTGTAAGGTTAGCCGCCATGAACTCCGCTGGAAAATGCGTTTTTAGAAAAGCTGTCTGATATGCGATTATCGCATACGCTGCCGCATGGCTTTTGTTAAAACCGTAATCCGCAAACGGTTTTAAAAGTTCAAATATCTCGTGGGCTTTTTGTTCGGAATGACCCTTTTTTTTGGCTCCTTCCAAAAACTTAACCTTGTACTCTTCCATTTTTGCCATTATTTTTTTGCCCATTGCCCTTCGCAATTCATCGGCATGACCAAGAGAAAAACCTGCAAAATTTTGAGCTACCTGCATTACTTGTTCCTGATAAACAATAACACCGTATGTTTCTTTAAGAATTCCTTCAAGACTGGGATGAGGATAGGTTATTTTTATTTTTCCCGATTTACTGTCAACAAATTTTGGAAGATTCTGCATGGGGCCGGGTCTATTCATTGCATTTAATGCCGTAAGGTCTTCGATTGATGACGGCTTTGCCAGCTTTACATAATCCTGAATAAAATCCCTTTCAAACTGAAAAATTGCAAAACAGTTTCCTTCACCTAACATTTTAAAGGTTTTTTCATCGTTATCAGAAATGTTCTCTATGGAAAAGTCCGAGTATTTCCCTTTCCGGCGATGAATTAAGTCTTCTGTATGTTTGATTACATCAAGCGTTTTTAAACCAAGAAAATCCATTTTAACAAGACCGCACTTTTCAAGATAATTCATGCTGAATTGAGTTGCAATTCCCGCTTCTTTGCCCTTTTTGGAATCATCGCGCTCTTGGTACAACGGAACTAAATCCATTAAAGGATATCTTCCAATTACAACCCCTGCTGCATGAATCGATGAGTGCCGGTTTAAACCTTCCAGTTTTCTTGCATGCAAAAATAACTCGGTGTACCGCGGATCTTGTTCAAGTTCTCTAAGCATCACTTCATCTGCAAAGGCTTTTTCCAATGTGATTTTTGGATCTCTTGGAATTAGTTTTGTGATCATATCAGATTCGGGAATGGATATTCCCAAAACACGAGCAACGTCCTTTACAACTGCTTTGGCTCCCAGTGTACCAAATGTGATAATCTGCCCTACCCTGTCTTCGCCGTATTTTTCGGTAACGTATCTTATTACGTCTTCGCGCCCTTCGTTTGCAAAGTCAATGTCAAAGTCCGGCATACTGACACGTTCAAGATTGATAAACCGCTCAAAAAGAAGCTTATACTTAAGCGGCTCTATATTTGTTATACGCAATGCGTAAGCAACAATTGAACCGGCTCCCGATCCCCTGCCTGGCCCTACAGGGATTCTTTTTTTATTTGCGTAATTTATAAAGTCTTCTACAATAAGAAAATATCCCGCAAAACCGGTTTTACAAATGGTATCGAGCTCGTAATTTGCCCGTTCGATAATTTCATTCCATTTGGTTTTGTCGTTTTTTTCTTCTGCCGTATAACGTTTTTTAAGGCCTTCCATTGTCAGGTGGCGCAAATAGCTGTCTGCATTTTCAAAACCGGAAGGTATCTTAAAATCAGGGAGAAAACTGGTAAGTTCTTTTTCCCTGTTGGGAATATCTGCGTTACAGCGCCTCGCTATACGAACAGTATTTTCGATTGCATCAGGATACTTGCCAA
The DNA here is from genome assembly GCA_031281025.1 of Treponema sp. GTDB lineage: Bacteria > Spirochaetota > Spirochaetia > Treponematales > Breznakiellaceae > WQXQ01. Next base: position 8,770 of record JAITFY010000111.1, read on the forward strand.
GGGAGGCTGCCATTTCATCACCTGACTTAAAATAAAACTGATCCCCGTAGTATTTTTTACGTTTTTCGTCTGTTCTTTTTTTGCCGGTTCCGATACAAAGAAGGACATCATGCGAAATATAATCCTCACTGTTAAGATAATGAACATCATTTGTGGCAACCAATGGAATGCCGGTATTTTGTGAAATACGAAAAAGTATATCGTTAATATCTTTTTGCGAATAATTAGCGCCCCTAAGTTCATCTGCAGGAATGCCGTGGTCCATTATTTCCAGATAAAAATTGGGATTCCCTTCGCTGTCTTTACCAAAAAGATCACGGTAGTAAAGCGCTTTTTTTTCCGCTTCATCGATTTTTCCATTGGTGATAAGGCTTGGTATCTCGCCTGATACACAGGCCGAAAGAGCAATTAAACCTTCCCGGTACTTTTGCAGAAGTTCGTTATCCACACGCGGGCGGCGGTAAAAACCTTCAAGATAGGCAAGCGAACATAATTTAACAAGATTAAAATAACCGGTACGGTTTGCAGCCAGCAGCACCAGATGATAATTGTTTTTTTCATCTTCGGCTTCTTTTCTGTCTAAGCGCGATACGGGGGCTACATAAACTTCACAGCCAATAATTGGGTTTAAAGGATTTGTACGGGTTTTATACTTTTTTTTACCCTTATCGTCCAAAAACGCCGTTTCCTTACAGGCTGCCAAAAACTCCATAACCCCAAACAAATTACCATGGTCTGTCAAAGCAAGGTGCGTCATCCCTAACTCTTGTGCCCTGTCTGCAAGAGCCATCACCGAAACAGATGCATCGGCGCCGCCTACAAGCGAATAGTCTGAATGTACGTGGAGATGGACAAACTCTGTCATGTATTTGTGATTTTACCTTGAAATAGGGTTTCGGACAAGTGGATGGGAGGGTTCCCACACAAAGCAGAGCGGGCATCTTAAAAAAAATTGATAAATAGTACATAATTAAGATATGACCTCACTCTCACTGCCTAAGGAGGTGATATTGATGTTGATGTCGCCAAGTTGGCGGTCAAAAACAGGAAATATTTGTTATGAGTCTTATTTTAATATTTGGAATCATTCTGATTATCGCAGTCCTTTCATGCAAAATTACAAACAGGACTGGACTGCCTTTACTTGTGGGTTTCATCCTGATTGGTATATTCCTGGGAAGAAATTTTGATTTTGTTGATGTAAGTAATGCAGAACATATATGTAATTTTGCCCTTCTGTTTATTATTTTTACAGGCGGTTTTCAGACAAATTTTGCAAAGGCAAAGCCAGTTCTGGGGGTTTCTTCACTACTATCGGCACTGGGAACTGTATTAACAGCCGCTGCCGCCGCCGCTTTTGCATACTTTGTCTTTGACATGGAGTTTTACGCGGCCATGCTGCTTGGCGCAGTAATATCGGCCACAGATGCCGCATCAGTTTTTTCCATACTCAGTACAAAAAAATTGAACCTAAAAAACAAGCTTGACTCAGTACTGGAAATAGAAAGCGGTTCTAACGATCCTTTTGCCTATATGATGACTGTTGTGTTTTTGACTCTTGTTATAGGCAGTTCGCAAAATGTAGTAGTGATGGTGCTTCTGCAAATTTCGATAGGCGCAGCAATAGGCATTGCAGGAGCAAAACTTGGCCAGTTACTGATAAACAAGCTTAATATGCAAATAAACGGTCTTCATGCTGTGCTTCTCGGCGGTATTGCCCTTTTCATATACGGCATGGCGGAACTGCTGCAGGGTAATGGGTTCTTGGCCGTTTATATCGGCGGTATCATACTTGGAAACAGCAAACTAGTGTATAAAATGCTTCTTTCAAAACTTTTCAGCACTGTTTCCATGCTGATGCAGATCATTTTGTTTATCGTGTTGGGTATACTTTGGCTGCCTTTATATTTTTTCCCGACACTGCTTCCGGGCTTGCTGTTTGCCCTGTTTTTATTCTTTATAGCAAGACCGGCAGTAGTCTTTTTATTAATGAAACCCTTCAAATTTAAATTAAAAGAGATTACCCTTGTTTCGTGGGCAGGTTTTAGGGGAGCATCCTCCATTGTGTTTGCAACATATTTGCTTTCTGCAGGGCTACCTTATGCCGAGTATGTTTTTAGCATGGTATTTTTTGTGTGCCTGCTTTCGGTAATTTTTCAGGGCTCGCTCATTGCGCCGCTTGCAAAACTTCTTGGCCTTGTAGATGCCGAAAAGAAAATATTGAAACCTATTGAACATTATGTAAAAGAAGCACAAGACGAGCTTTTGGAAATAGTGAACCCTACAGGAAGCGCTTTTTGCGGTAAAGTCATACATGAACTCGACTTACCGGAAGATGTATATATAGTAATGATCAGGCGGGGGAATAAATATATAGTTCCCACAGAATCAACCCTAATCATGGAAAACGATACTTTTGTGATTGCGTGCGGAGACGAAAAAAAACGTAAAGCTTTAACCAGATTATTAAGCTAAGGGAACCGCTTTGAGCCATGGAACAGGGAATACAAAACTGGTATGAAAATGAGGGTGATAACCGTTGCCGAAGTAAGACCGCCAAACACCACAAGACCGATGGGTGAAGTAATCCTTGATGAGCTGCCCGGGAAAAATGCCATTGGGGCAAGACCAAGCATGGTAGTAAGAGCGGTCATCAGTACCGGCCGGAAACGGTTGCCGCCGGCTTCGACACAAGCTTCCATTAGGCTTTTCCCCTGGCGGACAAGCTGGTTGGTATAATCAACCAAAAGGATGCCGTTATTCGTTACTATTCCGATGAGCAGTACAATGCCTATCATGGAGAATGAACTTAATGCATCACCGGTAATGAGATGAACCATAACAACCCCAATTAACAGAAGCGGTATAGTACAGAAATTGATGAACGGGTCCTTAAAAGATTCATACTGCGCCGCCATGATGCCAAACACCAACAAGAGAGCCAGTACGAGTACCATCATAAATGCCCGCATCATATCCCGCGTGTCTTCCGATGATCCGGCGAAAACTGCCTGTATCCCTTCTTCATCAAGAAGATTCCTGATTTTCGATTCGACATTTCTTAACGAATATCCATCAATTAAATCGGCAGTAACATGTATAACCCGGCCCTGATTTTCACGGTTGATGCTTGACGGCCCCTGGCTTACTTCAAAATCTGCAAAGTTGGATACCGGAATAAGCATTCCCCTGGACGAGCGGACAGCAATTCTTCCCATATCAGAGATTGCAAGGCGGTCTTCTTCCGCAAGCTGCAGAATCACATCATATTCTTTGCCCCCCTGCCTCAGAGTGGTCGGTGTAACCCCATTCATCGCGGCGGAAATTTCCAAAACAACAGAGGCAATGTTAAGCCCAAAATTGTAGACCCGGTTGCGGTCGATGTTTACACTGATCTGCGGCAGCCCCTCGTTAAGGTCGATGGCTATGTCCTTGACTTCCGGTACCCGTGTTGCAAGTATGTGCCTGATTCTTTCGGCTGTGGCCATACCCTCCGAAAGATCATCAATGCGAAGCATGATGTCGATATCGCTGCTACCGATGAGGGCCATAAGGCCGCCTGTGACAAAATTGATTGACGCATCGGGAACATTGGCAAAATGGGCGCGGAGTTTGTTTTTTGCCTCTTCTTCGGAATCTGCCTGAGAATTGTCCAGATCAAGAACAATTTTAACAACGGCTGTATGAACTCCCGCATCGCTCAAAACCCGCCCGGTGTCTCCAATAGTGGTAATGATATTTTTGATGCCCTTGATTTCCGCTATGGCGAACTCCTGTATTTCAAGGGCGACGGCCTTGGTTTCGATATACCTTGTGCCGAGGGGCATTTCAATTTCTATGGTAATGGTATCGCTATCCGCCGGGGGCATCATGGTAATATCCATTCTTCCCAGGGCAAAAACAGATCCAAGAAAAGCGCAGACCACTAAAAGAACAGTAATAAAACGATGCTGTAGTGTCTTTGCCAGCAGCTTTTGATATAATTGGGAAAGTTTTTTGATACCCTTATCTATCGCCGAATCAATTGTAATCATAAAGGGATTTGACAAAGGTTTTTGCAGGCGGCTGTGAACAGGCAGCCATTTGCTTGCTAGTACCGGCACAAGCAAAATCCCGACAAAAAGGCTGGCGATAATGGAAATGGCAATGGTAAAGATCATGTCCTGAACTAAAATACCAATAATTTCCAGTTGATTTCTAAAAAGGATAATCGGCACAAATACACAGAGAGTGGTAAGCGTTGCCGCTATAAGGGACGACATTACTTCTTCTCCGGCAAGTATTCCGGCAGTAGCCGGCTTTTCCCCCTTTTCGCGGTAGGCGGTAATGCTTTCAATAATGACAATGGAACAGTCAAGGGTCATGCCCAATCCCAGAATAAGACCTGCCAGAGTCATCATGTTGACGGTAATACCCGAGAGGCTCATGGCCAGCAGGGTCATAACGATTGACAAAGGTATTGATAGACCGATGATAATAGAGCTGTTGACGTTTCTCAAAAAGATGATGAGGATGAGCATCGCAAGCGATACTCCCATAATGGCTGAATTGACTAGTTCGTTCAGCATCGAGCGAGTCTGTATCGTATCATCTTGGACAATTTCCAGACTTACATTGGGGGGAAGCGTCCGCTGGAGAAGTTCAAGCTGCCGGTATATGC
>JAITFY010000121.1 GCA_031281025.1 Treponema sp.
TTGGGTCGATTGTACTTCTAAGAGTGTCCGGTACAAAGTACAGGTAGCGCACTGTTTCCAGGTGCCCACTGATGTATACCCTTGCTACTACAACCTCTGCCGGTGGGATTGGAGGTTCAGGAAGAGTGGCTTTATTTAACTTTGGAAGGATAATCCTTGTTGTTGGTACTGGCGTTGCCGGTGCAAGCGAGAATCCGGAAGATTCTACAAAACTGATAGAGTTATCCGCCCAGATAACCGTGAATGTTGCCATATAAGTTTGTCCGGACAATAACGGAAGCTCAGGCGTGGAGATAAGAACTGCTTTTGCAATTTTACCGGGTCCAATCTCGGTTGCAGGATCCCACATGCTGGGTGAAAGGAACGCGTCTATATTATCAGTGGCTGAAGTATTACGTATTCGTACCTCGGCAATTCGTACCTCATCATCCTGGTTTTCGATCTCCAGGTTTACTCTTGGCGTTTGCATCGGAGTGCCATCAAGAATACCGTCTAAACCGCTATTTATAACGATATTAACAACTTGATCTTTGATATAGGCCCGCCTCTGGATTGTGTATACCTCTTCTGCTGTTTCCAGGGTAACTATTACAAGATAGTGGTCGCCGGGTAGAATCGGGAAAAGTGCGTTACCAACTACCGGAACAAATCCTATACGATTTAGCTGTACCGGCACAGAAGGTTCGAATAAGTCAAATCCATATTCAATACTGCTCATATTATTGATGTTCACTATTGAGGTGCTGGTTACCATAGCGGGACTTCGATTATCAATCTTTATCACGCCCCGGCCATGTCCGTCATCCGGCGGCAAGAAGTCTTCCTCATGTACATCGTTCGGGAAAGGCGGCCAGCTTTGACTTATACTGTAACCTCCGCGATTGTTTCTATAGAAGTACATATAATGTTCACTGGCAGCCTGCGGGTCATTGGAGGGAACAATTACAGCAGTTCTGGGACCAACAGTTACCTCTTGTATTGTACCCTGAGAAGTAACCAGATGATGCATCATTGTGATTGCCCAGTCACCCTGTCCCAGAGCTATTGATCGCCTGTCATTAACGCTGACTGCATAAGTATTTCCGCCGCCTGGATGATTCATTGTTTCTATGGTATATTCCCTTGTACCCATCCTAAAGTTTACACTGTCAATGTGTTGACTATTTGTTTGATTGACAATAATGAATGTGCCCATTGTGGTTCTGTTCTCCGGCGGAATAATCGCAGGGCTTGAACCTTCACCCTTTAAGGGATCTTCAATGGGAGCGCCTGTATCAATTGGGTCAGCATTATTAACATTGATATTTACAACAATTTGATTTTGTGTGTTTTTATAAATGAACAATTCTACAACTTGTCTTGGGAATGGCAGTATAACACTTTGGGTTATCTCAGGTCCGCTCTTGATCTTTATTGTTACATTATAACTGTTCTGGCTTGGAGGCAGATAAACAGCTTTCCTGTGAAGCGGTCTGGGAGCGCCGGTGAATGTAAAAGAAGGGTATGATCCCAGCGGCTGGGTAATTGTAACACTCTCTACTTCGATGGTGTTTGACAAATTCGAAAGAATCAATAGAGCGTCACTAACCCCGGGGGGAATGTACTCTTCGGCAGGTACATACACATCGTTCGGGAAAGGCGGCCATTCCTGGCTTAGACTAAAACCTCCGAGGTTATTCCTGTAGAAGTGCAAATAGTGTTCCCTTACTGCCTGCGGATCATTTGATGGAACTACAACAACAGTTCTGGGACCAACCGTTACAGATGGTTCAGTCGGCGCTATTTTGTAATCGACACTAACTGCCCAATCACCCTGACTCAGAGCAATTGATCGTCTGTCATTTGGATTTATTTGTCCTAAGGCAAAGTTTCTGTCGGTTCTGAAAAAGCTTACCTTATCAATAAGATGACTGTTTGTCCTGTTTACAACAATAAAGGTAGCCATAGTGGTTCTGTTTTTAGGCGGAATTATCGCAGGTGTTGAACCTTCGCCCGCATCGTCATCGTCCACTGGAGTTCCTGTATCGTCCGGGTCTGGCTCGGTAATTCCCGGGTCAATTACAATTTGACCGCTTGCATTGCGGTAAATAAATAATTCCAATACGTCTCTTGGAAGCGGCAGCATGATGTTTTCTCTGGTGATTGTTCCGGTTGTTCCTGCACGAATGTAATCAATACTAAGATGATAATCATGCTGGCTTGGAGGAAGGTACACGGCTTTTTTCTGCTGCGATTTGGGTAAACCGGTAAATGTAGTTCTAAACTCTGTGTCTGCAGGGAATTTTGGATCTAACTCCCAGTTTGGCTGGGTAATTTCTACTTTTGTAACATTTAAGGTTTTAGACAAATTGGAAAGTATCAATACAGCATCGCTTAATCCCGGATGAACATAAATATCAATGTTATTAACAATACCACCGCCAATACTCGTACCGGAACCATCATCTACATGATCATTGGCAACAGGCGGCCATTCCTGGCTTACGCTATAACTGCCGCTTTTTGTCCTGTAAAAGTACATGTAGTGTTCTCTAACAGCCTGAGGATCATTGGATGGTACAACTATAACGTTTCTGTTAGGGGTATAAATCGATATACCGCCAATTGTATAGTTGACCGTTGCTCCCCATGTTCCCTGACTCAGAGCGATTGACTGTCTGTCATAAGCGCCAATTTTACCCATAGTGTACTCTGAATTTGCCATTCCAAAAGTGATGCTCTCTATGGGTTGATTGGTTCTGTTAACAACAATAAAAGTTGCCATTACGGTTCTGTTTCCCGGCGGAATTATCGCAGGGCTTGAACCTAATCCAATCATTGGATCATCTGCGGGAATACCGGTATCATCCGGGTCGGGTTCGTAAGGAATATTGCCTTCTTCGCCAATAACAACATCGCCATTCAAATTGCGGAAAATATGCACATTTACAATGTATCTGGGAAGCGGGAGCGGAATACTTAAAGTTCGCGAACCTGGTACCAGATTATCGAATTCATCTTTGTATTCGTAATCAAATATTACCCGGTAATTATGCTGGCTTGGATTCAAATACACAGCCTTTTTTTCCAGACTTTTTGGTTTATTCTTAAATGAAACCTCATAGGGTTCTGTGTATCTGGAATCTGCTTCCCAATCCGGCTGGTCTATAAAGACCTCCAAAATATCTATCGTTTTTGACCGGTTTGTGATCATAAGAACAGCAGCAGTTACATCAGTAAAATCGATAACACCAGTTACGTCAATATCGCCTGTAATGCGAAAAACTTCCTGGTCAAACCCCATCGGGTTAAAACAGGCGGCGAGAAACATAACAGCAACTAAAACAAATAATTTTTTTAAATAGTGTTTTTTCATGAAATCCTCCTTAAAAAACACGTAAGCCTATTACAATAATAAACAATTTGCGAACCTAAGGCTTGTTGATTCGCTAAAAACTCACTTGTCTATTTTTTTCCTCATAAGGAAATAAACACTAAAATAAAATGCTGCCACAAAAATTACAACTAAAAATGAAAAAATTGAATAGAGAATCCACATGGAACCTTCACCTATGGGTAAGGATGGCGCTACTCCGAATACTCCCCACAATAAAACGTAAATGGAGGATAAGACATAAATAGCAATAAAAAAATGTAGAAATTTTGATATACGGTTTATCCACCTTGTGGCTCTATCGCTTAGATTATCTTTTTCTACCTTATTAAATGTAATAAAAAAATGGTAAGAGCTTAAAAACACTGCAATACCAAACGAAACCAGAGCAAAATATTTAAGTATCATTGTTTCAAGATAAAACCCGGGCGGCAGATACGGCAATATACTTCTAAAAATTACTAATACATTAACGGAACTGACAGCATATAAAATACACATAATAAATATTAGCTGCCACAAATTCTTGGATTTTGTCATTTTCATTTTTTTCTCCTGTTTTTTGCTACCTAAATTTGCTGGTAACTATTTTTTTGTCATCATGTATGATATGCTCAATCAGCCACTTTACCACAATTCTGATAATGTCGCTTCTTAACTCTGCAGAAGAGCCGCTTTCTGCAAATTTTTCCACAAGCTCGCCAACCGTAACTTTAAAATCTTCGTGTTTTTTCTTGTGGGCTTTAAAACCCGAATAATTAATTGCAGTCATAAGGGCTTCTTCATCGTTAAAGTGCTGAACTGTGTAATTTACCAAAAAGTCCAGTATTTCATTTAACTTAATGTTATCTGTTCCATCTTCACATGCAGTTACAAGAGAGCTAACAAGCCCAAACAACTGATGATGCTGTGAATCTACCAGTTCATCCCCCAGGGCAAAACTTTCATCCCATGCAATGCCATGTTCCCATTTTTGTTTTGTTTTTGATCTTTGAAAGTACAATGTGTATTTTTTAATCATAAAATACAAACTATCTGGATTAAAAGGTTTTTCTATGTGGTCGTTCATTCCCGAAGCTTTACTTTTGTCTATACTTTCTTTTGATATACCGGTTATCAGCGCAATAATGGGGACATCCCTTGCCTCTTCTGACTCCATAGAGCGTATAGCACGCGCAGCGTCAAACCCGTTCATTTCGGGTAGATGAGCATCCATAAAGACAATGCTGTATTTTTCGGGATCGTCTTTGAACATGGAAACTACCGCGTTGCCGTCTTCGGCATAATCAATTTCTATACCGGTTTTTTCCAGAATAGCGTTTAAAATTTCCCTGTTAACAATATTGGATTCTGCGACAAGAATCGAATAATTTGAAAAATCAATGGATTCCTCAAACCGGATTTCCCTGATTCTTTCTATTAGGATTAAAAAGATAACAATGGTAACCAGCATAGGGAAACCCATTCCCATAAAGATAATTATTTTAGGTAATGGCCCGCTTAAAAGGTTTAATCCTACACTAATGTTAAGCAAAATGAAGCCAAACATAGCGACAAGAAGGAGAACAACTCTTTTTCTTCGATCACTTTTCCTGCGGGGCCCTTTTCTGCGGTCATCTAATCTGCGGTCACCCATAAAACCTCCTTATCGATTTAAATAACATTTAATTATAGGTTTTTCTTTTAAATTTGTCAAACGAATTTTAACATATTATTGTATATTGTCAAGCAAAATGCGAACTTTCTTTAAGTTTTCCTTAAATCCCATGTTTTTTACCCCAACATTTTTTCTGCCAGAGCGGCGTCTCCTGCGGCTATGGCGGAGCGGATGCGGCTTGAGCTTATTGGTAAGGAGCCTTCCATGACCTGTGGTACAACTTCGGCGGGAATGCCATTTGAGGCAAAAAACCTTTGAATTTCTGCGGCGCCGGTTTTAAGCTCGTAGCCGCAGCGGAAATCGCTTCCAGCTGCAAAAAACCCGACATTTCCGTGCCTTAACAAAATTTTAAGGAACTTTATCCCATCCATCTGCATGAACTCTTTGGTAAAATCGATTACAATAACCAGTTGTATTCCCAACTTTTGGAGTTTGTCCATTTTTTGCTGAAATGTCAGGATGTCCCCCTGGTATTTGTTATTTGTTTTGTGGTTATTTCTAAAAGTGACAATTACCGGCGCATAACCGGCGTTATGTGAAACAATCCGCTTTATCAAAGCCTGATGCCCGCGATGAACTCCGTCAAAAATACCAACAGTCATGGAAGTACGTTTGTACTTTGGCAGGCCGTTTTCCAAAAACTGCGGCCATGCCAGGCACTGCATTCTCATGGCGCACCTGAATTTGCAGGTATCGACGCCAGTAGTGTCTTGGCTTCTTTGCTTCTGCCGCCCAAAGCCGTAAGTTTTGGAATTAATGCTGCAAGCTCAGCGTTATTGTCCCGATTAATAAATATTTTTACAGCTTCGATGTATAGCTTTAACGCTTCTTTCTTTTTGCCGGCAAATTCATACGCATTGGCAGCGTTAGCCGCATATACGCCGTTTTCGCTGTTTGTCTTAAAAGCGCCTTCCCATGCTTTGGCGGATTCTAAATATTCTTTTAGTTCCCAATAACAGTGTGCCGTTAATGTGTAATAATCAATATCTTTGGTTATTTTTTTCTGATTTTTTAAAACAAAAGCTTTTAAATCTTCATATCTTTTTGATTCATTCAATATTCTTAGTTTTTCGGTGTATGCCAGTTCTTTTTCGACACAAACAGGGTTTAAAGCTCCTGGTTCCTGTTCAAGAATTTGATCAATGTACTCTTCTGCTTCGTTGTATTGCTCAAGCAGGAAATACATTCTTGCCGCAAGAAGAAGTTCTTTTTTTGTTCTAATCTCCGAAAACGAAGCTGTAATACTGCGTATTGTTTCGTCTCTTCGCTTCCACGCTTTGTCAATTTGCTCCAAAGCTTTTTGCGCTTCGCCCATAACCGCATAAGTTTCCGCTAACCGTAATCGTCTTTCGGCATTGATATTTGAATCGTTTTTCCAGTACTTGTATTCATCTTCTATTTTTTTTACTCTTGTTTCAATGGAAATGTAGTCAAGATATGCTTTACATGTATATTTTATTTTTTCCGGACCGGTTGTCCGGGTTTTATTTTCTTCGCTTTCAGAATAAGAAGCCAGAGCAAAACCCAATCTGCCATACTCAACAAATTCGTCCACGATCTCGCTGTTAACTTCTCCAATCCAGTTGTTGTTTACAATAAAGATTTTTTTAGTACCGTATGTTATTATTTTTAAATTGATATTGGTTCCGTCAAAATCTGAATGAATAGGATTTGTAATTTCCGACCATGCAATGATTGTATTGGGAGCATTGTTTTTTACAGCATCTAAACGAAAATACCCTTTGTTGGAAACAAGTGTTAAGTAAAAAGATTCTTCGCCGTAAATTACATCATCTAACATGTGAAAAACGATTCCAGCAGCGGCATAACCGCCAAGGCTGTTCAGCCGGATTTTTGCTTCTATAACGTGATCCTGATATTCCATTTTGGGAATGTCTACCCAGGCGATGCAGTTGGATATTTTTAACCCCAATTCGAATGAGCCTTTTGACAGATTGGCATTATACGAAGATTCTGGTTTAATATTAAATGGAGTTTTTTTTAAACGGGCAAAGTCCAAAACGTATTTTTTTTGAGGTGCTTTAAAATTTTGCCTGTACTCCAGGTTTTTATACCGGATTTTATTGGAGAGTACAAAAATGAACCTTTTTAAAGTTGTCAACATGGTTAATAATAGCTTAAACAAGCTAAAAAAGTCGATACTTCCTGCCAACAGAATTGAAGTATTCCTGCTTATTGCCATTTTCATTTTTTTTGTCAGTTCGGTCTTTTTTAGTTTGATTTCAAGATCAGAAATCCGGGCAAATCAGGTAAATCTGTTTTTTTCCATGCATAGTGAAGAAAAATTTGGCAAGGAAATAATAGCCGAATTATTGCGGGAATTTAACGAAAAAAATCCTGATATAACAATCCGGTTGATAAGTGATGCGCCCGCCGCTCTTGTAAATCCAGATATTTTAATTTTCGATGATAGTGATTTTAGTGTATTTGTTGCAGCAAACGTATTGGCGGAATTAATTCCTTTTAACAGCTTTGGTATTGACGAAAATAACGATTTAGATAATTCGTTACAGCTGGCGGTACCTCTTGTTTCCTTTATAGATTTGCTTTTTTACAATATCGATATTCTCTCTGCTGCCGGCTTTAATCATCCGCCAAGAACAAGGGATGAATTTTTGGCTTATACAAGAGCTGTCTCCCGCGTAAATAAACCTGGCGTATCAGGGACAGCGATGAGCTTAAACCCCAATGACAGGCAGGCTCTGTCAAGAGACGTTTTTTCGTGGATTTGGGCAGCAGGCGGAAATCTATGGCCGGAAAGGAATAACCCTGCATCATTGATGCAAGCATCGCTGATGCAAGCATCGCCGATGCTTAATACAAGGGCAATAATCGAAGATTTTTCATTCTTTGGTACGCTTTACCGGGAAGGATTACTGGCGCCTGATGTTTTTGAAACAACTGGAGATCAACGTATCGAAGAATTTGCACAGGGACGAGTTGCAATGATGATTGCTTCATCCCGCGTCATTCCTTATTTGCGGGAACGAATGGGAGAGGAAACGTTTGGCGTAACAACAATCCCTCATCCTGGAACAAGCGGAAGATACAACATCAAGATATCTTCGATATACGCCGGTATCAATTCGAGCGTTTTACAAGCCAACGATACATCGTCACTACAGGCTGCTAAAAGTTTTATCGAATTTCTCACAGAAAAAAGCGCTTTGTTTTGCGCTGAACTAAACGCTGTACCTGGTTCGATTTATAACTTGATACCAGACGAATACATCAGGCAAGATCCTCTCTATTCCAAAATCTGGGACATTTTTGAAATCTCACAAATTATTCAAGGGTTTTCTGGAAACAAAAATGCAATGGAATACCAAACTGTTTTTTTGGAAGAACTCCAAATATTTTTTGATGGCGCCAGAACTGCACAACAAACTGTAGCTGCAATACAACGGCGATGGGAGGAGGTAGCTGTTGACGAGGAATCTGAATGAACATCTGTGTAAAACCGCATCGTTTAACTGGTACTTTTAAAATCCCCGCTTCCAAGTCCCACACAATTAGACAGTTATTTATCGCATCGCTTTCTGATGGTTTTACAGAAATTACAAACCCTCTCGATTCACTTGATACCCGCTCTTGCATTTGTGCCTGCAGGGCTTTTGGCGCCGAAATAGACGATAGCCGCCATTCAATTTGGAAAGTACGGGGCAACAACAACTTTAAACGATCTGCCAACCAGCCATGTAAAATCGATGTAGGCAACTCAGGCACCACGCTTTTTTTTGCGCTCGCTATTGCCGGTCTTCAATCCCACCCCATCACATTCACTGGCGATGAACAGATCCAAAAACGCAGCGCCGCTCCCCTACTTGAAGCGTTGGCAGGCCTTGGCGTTCAATCGCAAAGCAAAAACGGCTGTGTTCCAATCACGGTTACAGGTGCCTGGAAGGGCGGCAAGGTTGTCCTGCCCTGTCCCACAAGCCAGTACCTGTCCGCGTTGTTGATCGCAGCGCCGCTCGCTCCTGCCGGCATAGTAACAGAAATTGACGTTCCCCTGCTCAACGAAAAACCCTACGTGGAAATGACCCTTTCTTATCTGAAAACGTTTAACATTCCCCTTGAAGCAGCGCCGGATTACTCCCGTTTTGTTATTCCCGGTGGTGGCAAATACTCCAACAAATTACGCCCCATCCCTGGCGATTTTTCATCCGCCGCCTTTCCGGCGGCCGCTGCTGCGATTTCAGGCGGTGCAGTGACCCTGCTCGGCCTTGACCCGCTTGATACTCAGGGTGACAAATACTTTTTTGATATTATCAAATCAATGGGTTGCGATGTTCATTGGAACAATGACAGCAATGGCGGTTTATCCGTTACCGTTTCACGCTATGGTATTCTCCGTGCAGGAATTTTCGACCTGAATAGTACGCCGGATCTGCTGCCTGCGGCTGCCGTTGTAGCGGCATACGCAGAAGGGGACACAACTCTTGTCAATGTAACACATGCCCGCTCCAAAGAAACCGACCGCATCGCGGTAATGACGCAGGAGTTATCCAAACTCGGAGTTAACTGCACAGAGCTGTCCGACGGCCTTATCGTTCACGGAAAAGGATCGTTATGCCCGCTAGAAAACCCAATCATTAACGGACATGGGGATCACCGCATTGTTTTGGCTTTTGCCGTTGCCGCTCTCGGCAGCCCGGTTCCCATCGAAATAACAACAGCGGAATGTGCGGAAGTTTCATATCCGGGGTTTTTTGACATTCTGTGATTGCTTTTTATTATAAAACATAATAGAATTAACAAAACAACAAAAACGGAGATCGTTCATGCTAAAAACAGGTAATATACAATCGATGTTGTCTACATCAAACCAACTACCGTTCAGAAAACCGCTCAAAAGACCGCTATTTTATCAAAATACCCAA
>JAITFY010000135.1 GCA_031281025.1 Treponema sp.
AGTTCTTGACAGTGATACTTTGCAGACAGTCTATGGGATGGATGTCGCGGCGTTTATGCGTGAGGCGCTGGGGAAGTGGCGCCATAAATCGATTTAATTGCAGACTTGATATCTTGCGCAGCGCGAAGCTCCGGTAAAGGCTGACTTTCCGGCACAGGTCCAAGGAAAGAATTAAACCCAAGGTTAGCGGCAGTTTTAACACGCGCTGCAAGACGGCGTACGGGGCGTATCTCGCCGGTCAGGGAAAGTTCGCCTGCGATGGCAAGGTTTGCAGGCAGGGCAAGACCGGTGCGCGCTGAATACAAAGCGCAGGCAAGAGCAAGCTCGACACCCACCTCGGTGATACGGATACCTCCGGCGGCGTTTACATACAAATCCTGATCCGAAAGACGCAGCCCCAGATGTTTTTCCAAAGCGGCGGAAATACGCGATACCCTGCCGGAATCGATCTTGTCGGAAAAAACACGGCTTATCGTTCCTTTGGCGGGGATAGTGAGAGCCTGAATTTCTACGAGAATGGTTCTTGTGCCTTCGAGAACTGCCGCTGTTGCTACCCCCGGAGGAAGGTCGCCTTCCCGCCGTACCAGAAACAGGCGCCCTGTATCTTCAACAGGGGAAAGCCCTTGTTCGCCCATTGTGAAAATACCGATTTCATCGACAGAGCCAAAGCGGTTTTTTGCTGCACGCAGGAAACGGCAGTCGGCAGTTCCACTCAAGCCGGAAGTTTTATCGTTTTGTTCAAAATAGAGAACAGTGTCTACCATGTGTTCAAGGGTTTTGGGTCCTGCAATAAGCCCTTCTTTTGTTACATGGGCTGTTAAAAATAACGCCGCATCGTGTTCTTTAACCCAATTGATCAATTCAAATGCGCAGAATTTCATCTGATTGACAGTGCCTGACACAGAGCCAGCATCGGCGGAAAAAAGCGTTTGCGCGGAATCTACAAGTACGAGAACCGGTTTTATGTTGTTAAGGGCTGTTTCAATTTCATCGAGGTTTCCTGAGCAGAAAATTTCTATGCGTTCCATGCTGCTCTTGTCCGCGTTTATGCCGAGCCTGTCCGCTCTGAGTCTTAACTGACCTGCGGATTCTTCACCGGAGACATACAGAATGCGCCCTTTGGTTTGTACGGCAGCTGCAAGCTGCAATAAAAGTGTTGATTTGCCGATACCGGGTTCGCCGCCAACCAAAACAGCGGAACGTTTCATTATGCCGCCGCCAAGAACGCGATCCAGTTCGCCGATACCGCTTCCAATACGGCTGCCTTCTATCGGGTCTACTATCGACAGGGGCAGGGTTTTTGGTAAACTGCCGTTTTTTTCTTTTCGTCTTTTGTCGTGTTTTACGGCGGTTTCTACCAGAGTGTTCCATTCGCCGCATTCGGGACAACGCCCCAGCCATTTGGGTTCTTCATGTCCGCAGGAGGAACATTTGTAGATAAAGTCTTTTTGTTTTTTCATGAGCTTGTATTTTGTAATATAACATAAAATAAATTATTTTTCATTTATTGTGCCATCATTACCAGATTGAAATTTTTCTCATTTTATGTATAATTAATAACAATGAGTGAGATAATTGTCAAAAATGGAAATCTTCCTGATTTGACACTCAGGGAGCGGGAAATTTTTGATATGCTGCTTGAGGGTATTTCACCTAAAGAAGTCGCATATACGCTGAATATCAGTTATAATACAGTTCAATTTCACAGGAAAAGCCTTTACCGCAAACTGGGTGTCCATAGCGTCCAGGAGCTTTTTGCCAAATATTCGGCAATTAATAAGACCACAAATTCTGCGCAGGCAGAACAACCTGCCGAAGAAAAACTTGTACTAAAGCCTTTCCCCTGCCCTTTCGAGCTTGCCTTGATTAAAAATCCGCCTTATGGCTGGTGTTATGAATTTGAACCAGATGTTTTTCAATATAACCGCGAATCGTATCTGTCGCCCTTTAAATTGGGCAAGGGCTCAAGGCTTGTCGAAGGCGATCTGTGGCACGTTACCTGTTTTTTTACCACAAATGTTGATTTAGATTGGATTCTGGTTTGTTTTGTTGATACATCAATAGAGGAAGATAATTTTTATACGGAACTTTCGGTGTTGTGTCCATTATTAGGAAGTCATGATGTAAAAGCAAATACAAGATGCAATCTTTCTGCCAAAATACTGGTAACAAAAACAGCAAGCGGCGAGACCCCTTTAGAAAACAAGTTTAAGTTAAATGTAGGCGGAGTAAATTTGGAAGCCCCGCCGTTATTGACTTTTCATAAATTTGAATTGACCAAACTTCCGCAGAATAATATATTGAAAAGCGTAAAACCTGCACAAATACAATTATCACAAAAAGGATTGCCGGTTCCCAACCCTCTCATTATCACATTTTTACCTAATGACGCCGCCCGATCAGGCGGGTGGATATACAGGCTGCATCCTGATGTGTTTCTTTACAATGGCAAAAAGACGGCATCTCCGTTCAAACTTGGTGAGGGAAACAGGATTGTTGAAGATGATATATTTCTTATTAATTTATTTTTTACATCCAATGTGGATATAGATTTTTTTCAGATTCATTTTCTTGATAGGACAAAAGTAGCCGATAGACCCTGGATAATGCTTTCGCCGTATTTGACATTAAAGAAGAATATAAAAGCAAACGAAGAAAATAACATTACCACAAAACTATTGATAAATAGAACCGCAAGCGGTACAGAACCTGACGAAAATCAGTTTGTACTGGCTGCAGGTTATGAAACAAAAGAGGCGCCGACATTGACTTTTACCAAATTTGAAGTTGTTAAGATTTAAGGTACAGACGGCGCTTATACATTGAAAAATTTCTCATTTTGTGTTTTATTAATAACAATGAGCGAAATAGTTGATTTGACACCCAGAGAGCGGGAAATTTTTGATATGCTGCTTGAAGGTATTGTACCCAAAGAAATCGCGTATAAACTGAGTATCAGCTATAATACGGTTCACTTTCATATAAAAAGTTTTTACCGCAAATTGGGTGTCCATAGCATTCAGGAGCTTTTTGCCAAATATTCGGTAATTAATGAAGTTGCAAGTTCTGCGCAGACAGAAAAACCTGCCAAAGAGTCTTCGCTACAAAATAACGAACCAGTTTTTATACGCTGGGATACCGTAACAGACAATATTGGTTCGAACATAGAAATAATATCAGATATAGAAATAATCCAGAAAAAATACTATACAACTTTTACCCTTTTTGGCGAGATGTCGCCTAAAGTACATTCGTATGCCGGGGTTGTCTTTTTTCCTGATCCATCAACTCTTAAAGCAATGAAAAAAATGTCATCTTACTCTTTTTCGATTTTAGGTGATAGTAATACTTATGAAGTAAAAATATCAACATCCGACACCAGATTAAATGCTGAACATAATCATTATCTAAAAAGTTTTACCACAAAAATTGGCGAGATTACTACTTTAAATATTAATATAAATGAACTTGCTCAATCGCCATTTTTTGGTAAACCTGTACCATTTATTCAAGACAATAT
>JAITFY010000030.1 GCA_031281025.1 Treponema sp.
TCGTTAATCCTCGTAAGCGGCATTCTTTTTGCCGGAAGGAATTTTGCCTGGCTTAAATTTTTAAAAGACAAAAAAGAGGGAATCTCCTTAATAATTGCCGGATTACTTGTCAGCTTTAACTGGATTCTTTATATCTGGGCAGTTAACAACGGACGAACAATCGAAGCAGCATTAGGTTATTATATTAATCCCTTGATCTCTGTTGTACTTGGAATGTGCATTTTAAGAGAACGGATAAACCTATTGCAAATAATTGCATTTTCCATGGCAGTAATAGGTGTAGTAATTCTTTTTGTTTTTACCGGCAGGCCGCCGTGGATTTCTCTTGGCCTTGCATTAAGTTTTGGAATATACGGTCTTATAAAAAAAACTGTTAAATTTTCGGCTATGGAATCTCTGGGTATCGAAACTTTAACAGCGCTCCCGGTAAGTATTATTTTGCTAATCGGGTCTTTTGGAACGGGACAGTTTTCTAATCAACAGGGAATTTCTTACCTGACAGAACTGCCGGTTATTACATTGATTTTTCTGGTGCCATGCGGGCTGGTGACAATGCTTCCTTTGTATTTATTCGCAAAGGGAGTAAAAATACTTCCGCTTTCAACAATCGGTTTTTTACAATTTATTGCGCCAACTCTTACTTTTTTAACTGGTGTTTTTATCTTTAAAGAATCGTTTTTGCCGTTTAACTATATTGTTTTTGGATTTATCTGGCTGGCGGTGATTTTGTATGTTGTTTCGTTAAAGCGGGAATCTTATTTAAAACTTTGAACACAACAAATCCGCCAAAAATAACTATAAAACGATCGACAATATTCACTGGTATTCGGGAAAGAATATCGATTGCCAATGTTGGAAGCTCGTTTCGTATCAAACTGATCTTAAATGTATCCTCGGCGCTGAAGTAGTTTTTTGGGTTTAACAAAACACTATGATGAAAAAAATCAATCAATCCGCCCAAAACACTAATGGTAATGCAGGAAATAATGTACAGTAACAGTAGGCGTGAGAAAATACTGACCTGTGAAGCGATTGTTCTTTCGTCCGGCTTAATACGCCGTTCTGTATTTTCACCCGGGCGCTGCCTTTGCAAAACCGCGGGAAAGAGCAGGCACACCAATAATACTTCAGCAAAACTACAAATTACAAATGGAGTGATGCTGCTTTCCCGGATACCAGTTGCAATATGAGTAAATAAGGCGGTAAAAAGACCTGGCAAAAGCCCCGCTTTAAAACTAACTGCTACGGTAAAAACCGTATCCAGATACATGGGGATTTTTAAAACATATACGAATAGGGTATTAAGAGCATAGTTTGCCGCTGCAGCTGCAATACACAAAATAGCGATTTTCATACTCCGGGAATAAATTGTATTAGTCATATAAAGAGTTTAGCATAAATTAATGCGTTAATTACAGATATTCTGGATCAAACCCGCAATAACTAGTAAAATCAATTATGTTGCGCTTATTCCAAAACGTTTTTTTAATGGTACTGTTCCTAACCTTTTGCCTGCACTCAGTTTTTGGAGAAAAGTCATCCGTGCAAAATATGGCAAGACAATGGACAGCCATTGAAAGGGACTTTCTTGCCGGAGCTGCTTCATCAGATACTCTGTTTGAAGCAGTTGATGCTTTGTTTACCAGCGTAAAGGTTTTTCAGGATTCGCAGTTGTACAGGATATACAGGCAGATTCCATTAAACGGCAATAGCGATTATTCCGCATGGAACCAACATGGGGAAGCCGGCGAGCTGCTTGCCGCTTTTCGGCAAGCACTTGCCAGCAGTGACAGAGAACAAGCTTATCAGCTTTCCGCAACCTTGCACAGCATGTTTGCACAGTGGCTTGAGTTGAACGATGAAGCCGACCGTTTTTCCGGTATTGCATATTTCCGGCTGCTTGTGGTATTTCTTGCTTTTATTGCGCTGACAGCTTTTGCCGTTTTGTTTTTAAGCAAGTCGTTAATCCGCTCACTTGACAGAGAAGCAGAAAATACAGAGTTTTCCCGTGCGTTCATTTTGGCGCAGGAGGAAGAAAGAGAACGAATCAGCCGAGAGCTGCATGACACCATAGCGCAGGACTTGCGCTGCCTCTCGTTGGGGATGGAAAAAATCAGCCGCACGTCAAACTCAGAAGAACGGGAAAAGCTTTGCAACGAAGCTGCGGCTTCTCAGTCTGCCCTTATACACCGGGTGCGGGATATATGCGACTTTCTTGTCCCGCCGGATTTTCGCTTTCAGGGACTAACCGATGCCATTAGACGTCTCTGTCTGGACTTTGGGAAACGCACTCGCAGCGAAGCTTCCAGCGCCGGAATAGACTGCCGGGCGGAAATAATGGAAGGAGTCAAAACAGATTTTTTAAACCGGGAAATGCAGCTGCAAATATTCCGTATAATACAGGAAGCGCTTACCAACATAGAAAAACATGCCAGAGCTACCGAAGCGATTGTCATGATGCGCGGCTCTGACAAGGGGCTGTACATTGGTATTTCCGATGACGGCATTGGTTTTACAAGTTCGACTCCAGGACTGGATACCCCGCATAAACAGCTTGGAATCCGAAGCATGGAAAAACGAGCAGCCCTTCTTGGCGGCAGCTTGGCCATAAAAAGCGAAAAGGGAGAAGGAACTTTTGTTTGCCTGGAGCTTCCAATACCCAAGACCCTGGAGACTGGATAAAAATATGTTACGTGTAATGTTGATTGATGATCACCCAATGCTTACTTACGGCCTTGCATCCTGCCTGGAAGAAACCGGCCGCTTTTTCGTTTGCGGACAAGCCGCATCTTTGGAAGAAGCCCGGCAAATTATTGAGAAAGCTGAAAAACTTCCCTCGCTTATCATTTTGGACATTATGCTTGGAGAAGAAAACGGTCTGGACTTTCTTCCCTTTCTGGAAAATTTTTGTAGAATTAAGACTATTCCCAAACCGCCAGTACTGGTTTGCTCAGTTCTTGAAGATCCCTTTCGTATACGAACCGCGTTATCGCTTGGAGCGGCAGGTTATGTGTCAAAAACCGGAACTCAAACGGAATTGCTGCAGGCTATTGACACCGTTCTAAATGGAGAAGTGTACCTTACCGGTGAACATGGCCTAAAAATCCACGAAAGCTCCAACGCCCACACGAAATTCACCAAAAGAGAAATGGAAGTACTCAATTTGGTTAAGCAAAACAAAACCAACCAGCAAATTGCACAAGCTCTTTTTATAAGCCTGCGTACCGTAGAAAACCATATTAGTAATATTTACTTTAAAACCGGTGCCGAAAACCGCCTGGACTTGCTGAAACTGTAAGTAATTTCCGAAATATTTTGGTGCAGAAATTCAGGGCTGAGTGATTCAAACCAAAATGGCAGCTTTCTTCTTGCTTTCTACTGCAGATTTTACTACACGGAAGTTGTACCTCTTCCTTGCTTCCTCCGCAATGGCATTAAAATAAGCAGTTTCTTCATTAGTTGACATATTTTTAATTTCTTCATAGATTCTGTTTCGTATGGTGTCAATTTCATCTTCAATATCAGTCGTCAATTTCATAATCAATAACCTCCTCAGGCTGAGCAATAAATATATCCCTGTAACCTAATATCAAATTAGTTGCAGGGATTAATGCTTTTGTTTTTAATTTATTTATATGCTTAAAATTGTAAGATAAAATAATATCCAGTTCATTCACTGATGCAATTGTATTATCAGTTTAATACGGTTTCCGCTTAATTACAAGTTGGGTATTTCTCGACTTTATTGCGAACTACTGGTTTGTAACATCTTAATCTTTACCACGAACCATCACAAACCACACGAACCTGTACTTTGAAATTTTAATTAAAATCATCAAATCTCTAATTAAAGTAAAAAATGAAGTTTAAAATTAAGATATCAAATATAAAGTTCGTGTGCGAACCTTTGGTTCGAGTTCGTTTGGTTCGTGGTTAATAAATGTAAAGTTTTAGTTGTTACTGACCACTACTGTAAGTAATTCCCATAAAATCGTGCGTTCACACTGATGTGTATTCCAGGCTATTGTGAAACAATTTCCCTATGATGTTTGGAGTCCGAAAGACTCTTAAGAGTCCAAAAAAGAAATAAGGAGTTGTTTTATGAAAAAAACAAATACAGCCATGTGGAGTATGCTCGCTAAACTTCGCACTGTAGGGATTATCGCGCTTGCGATATTTATTGGGTTCTCTATCGTTGCCTGTGATGACAACGGCGATAAGCTTTGCAATACTTGCGCAGAAGACCCGTGCATTTGCAGCAGCAGCAGCGGCGACAGTGCTCTCTTGGGCAAATGGTATATAACCCAGGAAGGCGCCGATGAAGAAAACCTTCTTGATGCGGCATATGAGTTTACATCCGACGGCAAACTGATTATACCGTTTGGCTTGGACTACCGCTATACAGTAGCCAGCAGCCAAATCACCGTAACCCAAATCATAAGCGGAAATACAATACCACTGGGTACAGCCAACTACGTTATCTCCACAAACGTGCTGACAATTTCCAGTTCAAGTACTCCAAACCCCCTTGTGAACGGCAGCTACTACAAACCCAGCGGCAATACAGGCAGCGAAAATCCCTGCGATGTTTGCGGTGAAGAACCCTGTGTTTGTAACAGCGGCGGCGATGATCCTTGCGGTGTTTGCGATGAAGAACCCTGCGTTTGTAACA
This sequence comes from Treponema sp., assembly GCA_031281025.1. Classification (GTDB taxonomy): domain Bacteria; phylum Spirochaetota; class Spirochaetia; order Treponematales; family Breznakiellaceae; genus WQXQ01. Next base: position 4,673 of record JAITFY010000030.1, read on the forward strand.
ACGGCGGCGAAGAACCTTGCGGTGTTTGCGGCGAAGAACCCTGTGTTTGCGACTCTAACTCCAGTTGCAGCTGTGGAATAGGCGCTTGTATTAGCGATGACGACTGCAACTGCGGTTGTGATTGCGAAATCGATCCTCAACTTTTTGATGAATCGTACTTTAACGAGTTGGAAGAGTATTTATCAGGCTACACTTCGTGCCGTCCCGCTTCGATACAAATAACCGGAGACTTTCATCCTTGGGAATTGGATACCATTATGCAAACCCTTGATAATGCAGAGGTACCGGTACTACTGGATCTTTCCGGCTTTATGGGTGCAGACAGCATAAACTCATCCAGCGACTATATTGTGTCAATCGTGCTGCCTGATACACTTACAAACATTGGATGGAATGCTTTTAAAGACCGCACAAATCTTAAAAGTATAACCATACCAAACAGCATTGCCGGCATTTTGTCTAGCGCCTTTGAAGGCTGCACAGGTCTTACCAGTATAAATATACCGGGCAACACTACCTCCGGTACTTCTATTGGAGATGCTGCTTTTAAGGGCTGTACCAATCTAAAAAGCGTAACTTTAGGAAATGTTATTGATATTTATCACTCAGCTTTTGAAAATTGCACCAGCCTTATCAGCATAAATATACCTGCCAGTGTTACAGATATTTGGGATTCTGCTTTTAAAGGTTGCATTGGTCTTCAGGACGTAACTATAAACGGCTCCACCAGTATTGGAAGTTCAGCTTTTGAAGGCTGCACCAGCCTTACCAGCATAAGTATACCGGCCAGCGTTGCCTTCATTGGGAATGCTGCTTTTAAAGACTGTACCGGCCTTCAGAACGTAACTATAAACGGCTCCGCCAATATTGGAAATTCAGCTTTTGAAGGCTGCACTAGTCTTACAGGAGTATCTTTAGGAAACGTTACCGGTATTGGTGATTCTGCTTTTGCAGACTGCATAAGTCTTACCAGCATAATTATACCGGACAGTGTTGAAAGCATTGGATGGGAAGCTTTTCGTGACTGCATAAGTCTTACCAGCATAAGTATACCGGACAGTGTCACAAACATTGGATGGGGAGCTTTTCGTGACTGTATCAACCTTCAAAGCATAACTATTGGGAGCGGTATTTTTTCTATTTATCCGGAAGTTTTTGAAGGATGTACTAAACTTGCCAGTATTGATGTTGATCTGAACAATGAGTCTTTAAGTTCTATTGATGGTATTTTATTCAATAAAAATCAAACGACCTTGATTCTTTGCCCGCCGGCAAAAACAACCGTAAATATACCACCCAGCGTTACCATGATTGGGAACAGTGCCTTTAGCGGCAATACCAACCTTACCGCCATAACCATACCAAACACTGTTGGCAACATAGGAAGGAGCGCATTTCAAGATTGCACCGGCCTTACCAGCATATACATACCGGACAGCGTTACCGTCATTGGAGATGATGCTTTTAGAGGCTGCACCAGTCTTATCCAGGCAAACATACCGGGCAGTGTTGGCATCATTAATAGTTCAACTTTTAGCGGCTGTACAAAACTTGCTGACGTAACCATAGGGCAAAACATTACCACCATTGGGATAGATGCTTTTCGTGATTGCACTAGCCTTACCGCCATAACCATACCAGACAGCGTTACGATTATTAGAGAGCAAGCTTTTAATGGATCCGGCCTTACCAGCATTACCATACCCCAGAGCGTCACAAGAATTGAATCGCATGCTTTTAATAATTGCTCTAGGCTTAACAGGGTTACTTTTTTGGGAACTATTTTAGAAATTTGGGGTTCTACATTTCCCGGTGATTTGGTTGCCAAGTATAATGCCGAAGGTTCGGGGACTTACACCACTACGGGTTTACCGAGTCATTTTCCGAGCTGGACAAAAGAATAATTGAATATACATGGTGTCAGGCAATTTACGTCTGACACCAGCCTGCTCTACATTTCTGTTTAAATGGTTCTAACAGGCAACGGCGCAAGTGCCTGATATTACGATTTTATGCGCTTTTCCACGTACCTTAATGTGAATTTGCAAAATATTTACAGATTTTTTCAGTTTCGGTCAAGCACCATGCATGTGCACACCCATATAAGGGTAGAACTTTTTTGTGAAAGTTTAATCTAGTCTTTATAAGGAGCATGGTTATGAAAAATGATGTTTTTATTTCTCCTCTGGAAGATTTTGCTTTTAAGCAAATATTTGGAGAGCAGCAAAACATTGACATTACAAGGGCATTTCTTAAAACATTGCTGGATATTCCAGAAAATGAATTTGAGAAACTTACTGTGGTTAACCCAACTATCGGGAAAATCTTTAAACGTGGAAAAGCTGGAATTGTAGATATAAAACTTACTACAAAATCCGGAAAAATTATTCATGTTGAGTTACAGGTTACAAAAACGAATATGAAATGCGCAATGATAAAAACCGTCCGTTTACAAAATTGCAGAAATTGATTATACTAGAGTTACCAAAACTGCCTGAAACAGCAGATGGAGTTTTGTGGCCTTGGCTGAAGTTTTTTAAGTGCAAGAACAAGGAGGAGTATAAAATGTTAGCAAAGAAACACCCGGAAATGAAAAAACCGATATATTATGCCAGAAAAATGTCATTGATTGATAAATGGCGAGATTATCTATTTCATAAAAACCTCGCAAAAGTAGACGAGCGAATGTTGAAATTACAATGGCAAGAAGATGCGTATGCAGAAGGACGGACCGAAGAAAAGCATGTGATAGCCAGAAATTTGTTATCTGAAAGTTTATCACATGAGCTTATTCAGAGAACTACTGGATTGTCTTTGGAAGAAATTACGAAATTGTAATTGGAGAGTTTTCCTACAAACCGCCCGCCCATTTTAATGCGTTAACCAGCAGTTTTTGGAATTGCGGGTTTTGCCAAACTGCGGGGGTATGTCCGGGTGTAAGGACGCAAATACGTCCTTTCCCCTGGATGCGCACAAATCCTGCCGCATGGATTGCTGCTGGTGTATTGTGATACGGCTCATCTTGGTATTTGCTTTCTTCTCCTTGCGGCGGCGAATACGAAGCAAGCAGGATATCAGCGTCGGCAGCAGTTATTTCGATCCTGTAATGTTCATCAGTTTCGCAAAAAATGCCAACGCCGTCTGTAACAGGATGCGGTTTTACCGGCTGGACAGTCACAGGACATTGATTGGGATGGCCAAGAAAACGGCAACCTATTAAATTTTCCAGCATAACTTCTTC
>JAITFY010000087.1 GCA_031281025.1 Treponema sp.
GTTTCAGAAACTGAAGTTTCTGAACAACTCTAATAAAGAAGGAGTAATCATGCTAAATTTTGAATATTGTAATAAAACAAAGATAATTTTCGGCAAAGGAACAGAAAATCAAGTTGGAAAAGAAACAGCTCTGTACGCAAAACGGGTTTTACTGCACCATTCCGGCGGATCTTCCGTTCGCTACGGGCTTATAGACAGCGTAAAATTAATTTTAAAAGAAGCCGGTATCGAATGGATCGAGTTATCCGGCGTATTGCCAAATCCGCGTCTTTCGCTGGTGAAAGAAGGCGTTGATATAGTAAAGAATGAAAAACTGGAATTTATCCTTGCAGTTGGCGCAGTTAATGACGGCAATTTGTGGGATTTTTTTGAAAGAAAAAGAACCACAGATAAAGCGCTGCCTGTTGGTACAATTCTTACTATTCCGGCAGCCGGAAGCGAATCGAGCATTAGCTGCGTTATTACAAACGAAGAAGGTCCTTGGAAAAGAGGTATGACCAATCCATGTATCAGACCTGTTTTTTCGATATTAAATCCCGAATTAACATATACATTGCCGCCGTATCAAACTGCATGCGGAATTACAGATATGATGGCTCACATTATGGAACGGTATTTTACAAAAGAACCAAATGTTGAATTTACCGATGAACTTTGCGAAGGCGCATTAAGAACAATTATCCGCAACGCCCGAAAAATTTTCAATGGCGGCGAAAGCAACTACGACGCGCGTGCAGAAATAATGTGGGCAGGAGCGGTTGCACACAACGGCTTGCTTGATACGGGGCGTTCCGGCGACTGGGCAAGTCATGCTCTTGCTCATGAACCATCGGCGCTTTTTGATCTTGCCCATGGAGCAGCCCTTGCAATTATTTTTCCGGCATGGATAAAGTACAACGTAAAGGAAGGTACTCCGCGCTTTGCCCGTTTTGCCGAAAAAGTTTGGGGTGTTGACGGCGCTTTTTATGACTGCGAACAAGCCGCCATGGAAGGTGTCTTCCGCATGGAAAACTTTTTCCGCTCGATTGGTATGCCGGTACGTCTCGCTGATGCAAACATCGATCCGGCTCGTATACCCGAAATGGCCAGGCGTGTTGTTCACTTTGGTCCTATCGGTAATTACCGCAAACTGGAAGAAAAAGACGCAGAAGCTATTTACAAGTTGGCTATGCTCTAGAGAGTAATTGCCAACATTTCCAAAAAATAGTAGAATGAAAAAAAGCCAGCGTGGTGGAATGGTAGACACTGGGGACTTAAAATCCCCTGGCCGCAAGGCCGTTTGAGTTCGAGTCTCATCGCTGGTAATCGCACTAAATTCCCCTAAATTTCTTCCGATAATGAAATGGGGGTATACCATTAAAAAGTTATCATTAATTATTTTTGTGCTGTTAATTTCTACAGCATTGTTCGCAGGGGACGAAGTAACTGTCTCATTCCACAATTTTCCCTGGAAAACAAGCATGGAGGCATTTAAGGCAAGAATGGGAAACCCTGTTCATACCGAAGAATTTAACGGGTTTCAGTCGTTGGTTTATGAAGATGTTTCCATGTCGGGTTATAAGGCATACATGGTCGCGTATTTTTCCAAAAACGGATTGGAAGGTGGAGCATATTACTTTAATACAAATAATCTTGAAGAATTGATGATGTGTTATGCCGCTGTTCAAAGAGAGCTGGTTGCTCAGTTCGGTCCTACTCCGCCGGCGCCGGCAGGACGTTATGAAGAATTATTAAGAGAACTTAGGGCTTATGAAACTTGCTGGAATTTGCCGGGCGGATATGTACACCTAAAAGTAAATACACGCCGCAGTGATCCTGTTACTCTCTGGATTTCGTTCCCAACTCTTACAAGTTTGTTGGACGGCTAGTGTCCTGTAACAGTTGTTACTCCCACATCGGAGACGGGTAAACGCCTCTTTTAGTCATTTCTTCTAGTTTTTTTAGGGCAGCTTCCCTGTCTTCTTTGTAGGTGACACCAAACCAATCTGAATTTGCAGAAAGTACTTTTACCTTTATGATATTTTGCTTTATAAAAGAATCAACAGCTTTGGGAATAAAACATTCGCTTTTAATCTGTCCGTGAATATCCGCCGCAAAGGTTTCTAAAAACTCAGCAAAATATTTTTGGAAATGCGGAAGAATATCCGGCGAAAATCCCCAAAAATTCATTGATACAGGCGTTTCGGCGGCAAGTTCGCGAATGGAACCGTCGGCAGCAGTGTTAATAATTTGCCCGTCTTTTTTTTCGATAGCAGTGAGTTCCTCTACGCCTGTAAGATATCCATCGGTAGTTTCACAGACACCGCGCGCTACAGTTCCTTGAAGACTGAGTGTTTTTTCCAGCCTGTACGGAACAATCGAAGATGTATTTACATCAGATGTATTTACAGCGCTGCGAAGATGTTTGCCCATAACGTCGAAAGCTTCTCTTCCGTAAAAGTCATCGGCATTTAGTACCGTAAAAGGCGCATCAAGTTTATCGGCGGCGCACAATAAAGCATGCCCTGTTCCCCATGCCTTGGTGCGTCCTGCCTCCTTTGCAGCGCGGAAAATGTCCGG
>JAITFY010000098.1 GCA_031281025.1 Treponema sp.
AGGAGCGGAATAATACATCCGGCCTGCCTTTAAAGAACAGCTGGAAAAAAGCCAGTTAAACTCTGTGCGTAAAAGCTCGGGCAAAAAACTAATACTCTCCGATTCATAACCCAATGTTAAACCTGCAGAAACATAAACTTCGCCGCTGTCGCCTAAAAGAGCGGAAAAACGAGGAATAAGGCTGCCGGTATATTCTGCACGCTTAAGATCAAGGCCTTCGCCGCCAAAACCGCTTATACTTCCGCTCTCGTCTAAAATTAGACCAAAATCCACAGCAAAAAGGGGCATTGCAAAAAAGGGAATACAAGAAAACAAAAATATCATTACTGGCGATGCAATTCTTTTCATTTAATCCCGCTCCAATATTATTATTTCTACACGACGGTTAATAGACATTCCTCGAGGTGTGTCATTATCAGAAATTGGACGCTCTGCACCATAACCTATTACACTTATGGCGCCTTCGCCAAGAACTCCCAAAGAAACCAGAAAATCCTTTACTGCTAAGGCGCGCTCAAGTGATGTTTGCAGACGCTCTTCCGGGGTTCCCGCCATGGCGGTGTGGCCGGCTATCTGCAAGCTGCGTACTCTTACTGCCAAAAGGATGCGCGCTATTTCACGAAGCTTCTCCAGCTCGCTACTCATAAGTATTGCGGAATCAGCCTCAAATTGTATATCAGAGATGCTTAGCATTATTCCTTCTTCTACTACTTCTACCGTTACATTTGAGACTTCGATTGCTTCAAGCTCTGTGCGGATTTCCTCCGCTACTTCTTCATGCGTAAGAAGCTCTGTCCCCATATACGATAGTTCATCGACAAACTCAGAAAGTATTCGACCTACCATAAAAAGCAAAAGTTCCCCAGATACTGCCATCGCAGGATCGGCTCTTCCCTGTATCACATTAAGGTACGTCAATTCACGGTACGCATAACGAGGGCTTCCTATAAGTCTGTAAAACATTCCCCCTTTTATACCAAAAGCCCGCATCATAAGTAAAGACGACTGATCAAGACGGATAGGGTCGCCGGGACGGGCGTTTACGGGAAGCCACCTTTGCGACACTGCATACCCAAAAGCATCTGTATTAACTTCATGCATTAAGGGAATGTTCGCAGCTTCCAATACAAGCCACGCGGCCTGATGCATACTTAACGTATGCGAATCCAATAATTCTTCAAGCGCACTGGCTGTTTGGGCAGACAAAAAAATGGGGGTTGTCAATGCCATCAATAAAATAAATAATAAGTATTTGTACTTCACACAACTATAATACCACTTAACAAAAAAAGTAACAACTATTAATGCAAATATTCAACAACTCTAATCCTCAGTGTCCTCGGTAATCGTGAAACTTTCCTGAACGGCATTGGCTGCTTCCAGAACGGCTTCGGCTTCCTGTTTACGCCTATCAAGGATTTCCTGCATGTATTCTTCCAGGTTTTGACCTTCATCGTCAAAAAGCTTGATGTTGCGGTAACGCTTCATTCCGGTTCCGGCAGGAATTGGGTGGCCAATGATGATGTTTTCTTTCAGGCCGCGAAGGTAATCGGTTGAACCTGCGATTGCGGCATTGGTAAGCACCCTTGTCGTTTCCTGGAAACTGGCTGCAGAAAGGAACGAGTCAATGTTAAGCGAAGCTTTGGTAATACCCTGGAACATGGGCTGAGCAATTGCAGGCTGTCCGCCTTCGGCAATTACACGGGCATTTTCTTCGTGGAAATGATACTTGTCCACAGAGGAGCCGTAAATAAATTTGGTGTCGCCTACAAAACGGATTTCTACTTTGCGCATCATCTGCCGGATAATCACACCAATATGTTTGTCGTTTATCGACACACCTTGCAGACGGTAAACTGCCTGTATTTCGTCCATCAGATAACGCTGAAGTTTGCCTTCGCCCAAAATGTAAAGAACATCATGCGGGTTAATCGCTCCCAAACACAACATTTCACCTGCTTCAACCGTATCACCGTCACGAACCAAAAGACGCTGGTTCATCGGAATCAGGTGGGATTCTTCCCTGCCAAAATCATCTACAACAGATACTTTTCGTTTGCTTTTTGCGATACCGCGGAAATGAACAACTCCCGAAACTTTTGCAAGAACAGCATGTTTTTTGGGTTTACGCGCTTCGAACAGCTCGCTGACACGCGGCAGACCGGAAGTTATGTCCATAGCCTTTGCAGATTCTTTTAATGTTTTTGCAATTGTACGGCCTGCACGTATCCGTTCGCCTTCATCAACCTGAATATACGCGCCGCTGGGCAGGAAGTAAGAGGCAACTTCGACATCATTGTCACTGACAATTAAAATACGGGGTTGTTTGCTTTCATGCTGGAATTCTGTTATGCGTTTTTCCGTATTGCCGGTGTCCTCATCAATTTCTTCTTTAAGGGTAGAACCCAAAAGAATGTCTTCGTATTTTACAATTCCGTTTGCTTCGGCGATAATTGGATCAGAGAAAGGATCAAATGTAGCAATTTTCTTTTCGGCTTCGACAACCGTTCCTTTTTTTACCTCAAAATCAGAGCCGTTTCTTATTTCGATTTTTTGATCCTGACCAATAAGGTACAGCGTCATGGATGACGATGTTTCTATACCATCATTTTTTAAAACAAGAGCGTATGCAATTTCCGAAGAAGTAATGTTTTCATTTCCGCGTTTGATGATTGCATCGCCGCGGTTAATTCGTTTTCCGTCCGAAACAAGCAGTTTATCGGAACGTTCAAGCTTGTACTGCCTCATAACCCTGTTGACAACAATAAGCCCTCTTCTTGTGAACAACAAGTGGCCGTTATCAAGCTGAATATTTGTTCCTATAACATCTTTTATGTACACAGGATATTTAAGCGTTATGTGATTTTCTTCGCTTATCTTGGTCGCAACACCGCCGATATGGAATGTACGCATTGTTAACTGGGTACCCGGCTGTCCAATGGATTGCGCTGCGATTGTTCCAACTGCTTCTCCAATATCTACAGTGCGGTTTGTTGCAAGATTGCGTCCGTAACATTTACGACAAACACCGTATTTTGCCTCGCAGGTAAGTACGGTTCGCATACGTACTGTATCAACTCCCGCAGCATCAATGATAACAGCAAGCTCTTCGGTTATTTCTTCGTTTACATCAAGCAAAAGTTCGCCGGTGATCGGGTGTTTGACACGCTCAAGGGTAAAGCGCCCGATAATACGGTCTTTTAACGCTTCAACGATTTCTTCTCCCTGCTTGATTGCAGAATACGCTATACCGTTAATTGTTCCGCAGTCGTCTTCGTTTACAACCATATCCTGCGCAATATCAACAAGACGCCGTGTCAAGTAACCGGCTTCCGCGGTTTTAAGAGCAGTATCGGCAAGACCCTTGCGGGCACCGTTAGTTGAAATAAAGAACTCTATAACAGAAAGTCCTTCTTTAAAGTTTGAGCGGATGGGCAGCTCGATAATGTCGCCGGAGGGTTTGGTCATTAAACCGCGCATACCTGCAAGCTGGCGAATCTGGTTGCGGCTTCCGCGCGCGCCGGAGTTTGCCATCATGTAAATTGAGTTAAAGCCATTTCTGTCCGATTCAAGGGTTTTCATCGTTTTATCGGTAAGGTTATCGTTGGTTTTTGTCCAAACCTGAACAACCTGGTTATA
>JAITFY010000042.1 GCA_031281025.1 Treponema sp.
GATATTTCCCCTACCTCTGTTATTGGTGGTTTGGTTGGGGTTAATAGAGGCACAGTGTCTAATTGCTTCACCACAGGCACAGTCACCGGCAGCGCAAATGATGTCGGCGGTATGGTTGGGCGTAATTTTGGCAGAGTGGAAAACAGCTACTCCACCAGCAATGTTACCGGTATCAACGATGTCGGCGGTGTAGCGGGGCTTAACGGCGAGGGTGCAGTTGTGGAAAACAGCTATACCACAGGTGCAGTCACCGGCAATATCAGAGTCGGCGGTGTGGTGGGGGGTAACGCCAGCACAGTGTTAAATAGCTATGCTACTGGCTCAGTCACCGGTAACGACAATGTTGGCGGTGTGGTGGGAGGTAACATAGCAGGTTACAGGATAGAAAACTGTGTTGCCTTAAACCCGGTAATAACCAGCTCAGGAACGGGAACTAACTTCGGACGAGTGACGGGGGGTATTGTCGCTGGTACAATCACCGGCAACCGTGCAAGAAGCGATATGATTTTTATCGACGTAAACCCAACAGTAACACCTGATCCAAACGGTATACATGGCGAGAATCTGGCAGTTGACGGCACTGTGCCGTTCACCACAGCTTTCGCCGGTTGGGACGCATTGATTTGGAATATCCCCGCAGGTAACCTGCAAGTTAACAGAGCGTTGCCCACACTGGCAGGCGTTGGCGGAAATCAAAGCCCACGGGTAAATTCATGGATAGAAATGGTATGGATACCCGCAGGTTCATTTACCCGCGACGGCTATGAGGTAACGTTGACGAACGGCTTTTACATGGGCAAGTATCAGGTAACGCAGGAGTTGTATCAAACAGTGATGGGGACAAACCCCAGTTTGTTTACAACAGCCAACAGCAGACCTCCCGCTGCCGGAGAAATGCAGGGCAGGCGGCCTGTTGAGAGGGTAAGCTGGTATGATGCGATTGTATTCTGCAATAGATTAAGTATGTTGGAGGGGTTAAGCCCTGCGTATGAAATACAGACAGCGACTGATACCGCTATTTGGAGTACAGATCCAACTACATGGGGAGCAGTACCTGCCAGCTCTGATACCAGATGGAATTCAGTTAGAATAGTATCCGGCTCTACAGGATATAGATTGCCTACAGAGGCGCAATGGGAATATGCCTGCCGTGCAGGTTCAACAACTCTTTGGCATTTTGGTGATACCGAAAGCGATCTAGTTAATTATGCTTGGTATAGCGCTAATTCAGATTCAAGAACCCGTCAGGTAGGATTAAAACTTCCAAATCAGTGGGGGTTACATGACAAACATGGCAATGTATTTGAGTGGGTCTGGGATTGGTCTGGAGAATATCTGAGCACACCACAAACAGATCCCATAGGTGCCGCTTCCGGTACTATCCGCGTGGCTCGTGGTGGGAGTTGGAGCCTTACGGCTTCGGATGCGCAGTCTGCGGTTCGTAACGGTAGCAATCCCGTCTACAGCTTCGACTTTCTTGGCTTCCGGTTGGCTCTCCCCTGAGTTCTCGGTAGCTTTGCTTTTAATCATTTGAAAGCTCATGATTATGAGTAAAGAATTTTAGTTTGAGGTGAAGATAACAGAGTACGGGTTCGTGTCGTTGGTGTGGTTCGTGGTAAATTTTTCTTTGTGTCCCCTTGATAAACATGAGGTTGTTTTGTATATTAAATATAGGAAGGATTGCTAATGTTTGAGAAAGAACTCCAATTCTATAATACAAACAAAGAACAACTCAGGGAAAAATATCACGGAAAACATGTAGTCATTGCAGGTGAACAAGTAATTGGAATCTACGATGATGCGGGAACTGCTTATAAAGAAACTGCAAAAACAATTCCACCCGGATCATTTATGATACGAGAAATCCCTGAAAATACAGAAGACGAAGTACAATATCTATCCCCCTTTCTTGTTGCCCATGCTTGATAATAACAAAGAAACACTTATTTACAATTACACGAATCTCCATGGAAACAATCAAACTGTTTTTTCTTTTGCATCTCCTCCAAGAAGCATCACAAACCACGAGAAAGGTAATGGCCGATGTATTGAGGATCGCCGTAAATGATCCAGCCATGCTTAGTGCTGCAACTAAATAATAAATGGCAGTATCAGAACCAAAAACTAACCGAGTTTTGGAAAAGGCTCATATCAGTATTTATTGTTGTTTTCAAGAAAAAACGGATACTTCACTATAAACTACAATATTACGATAATATAGTATGAGTTCAAAAAGTAAACGGCGCGATTTGGATAAAATACGTTTTTCGATAGGCGCCAAGTTGATAACGATAATTTCAATTATTGTAGTTTTATCTCTAGGCTCCATTACAGCCCTGGTTTCCTGGCTGGTTCAGACAGATTTGCAGATTTCCGCCGAAGAAAACAACTTTGAAATGAACCGGCGCTCGGCATTGGAGGCGGAAGCTGCACTGGTAAATGTACGTTCCAATTCCCGCATTTTTATTCAAACTATTAATTCACAATCGCCAAATATGACAAATGTTATAAGGCAGTCAACGGATTTTTTCTTTTCCGAGAATCCGCAAATTAGTGCAGTTTTTTTTATTGTACCCGGCAGGGGAGAACAATTATTTGTCAACGAGAGGTTTTTTCTTTCAAAAGAAATGGATGCAGCAATGGCCCGTTCCTACTTTGACAGCCAAAGAGAAGCATTAGGGCGTTCTGTTCGCGGAGAAACCTTGCTGCAAAATGCGGCTCCTCATTTTGAGCGTCCCCTTTTGGTTTTGTTTTTTCCATGGCAGAACGGGGGAGTTGGAGGGGTTCTTTTCTCTTCGGACAGCCTTAATGAAAATTTCGGGTCTGGGATAAACCAGTCCTTTATGCTGAACAGCGATGGGGATATTCTCCTTTCTAGTGATTTTGCTTTGGTAAAAGAAGGAGAAAATGTCGCGGGTTTGGAGGTTTTCCGTACCATTCTTGACAGCCCAAGCCGTAACAGGCAGCAGCTTCTGGAAGCATATTTTGGCGTTTTGCAGCAGCCCGGTTCAAATAGCGGTATTTTTACCCCGCTTTTGGAAAGCATTAAAAGTATTTTGCCTTTTAAAAAAACAGAAACAAATGATATTGATGAAGAGCCTACCCGTAAATTTGTAGCGTACACTAAGTTAGGTGTTGCAGGAGCGGTTGTAATTACCAGTATAGAATTTGATAAAGTTTTTGAAGGGATTTACGCAACAACGCGGCGTAATATTTATTTGACAATTTCTGTATTAAGTATCTCTGTTATTTTTATCTGGTTTTTCTCAAAATCAATTTCGATTCCGCTTAGAGCGCTTGCTAAAGCTGCAAGAAAAATAGAAGGCGGCGAATTTGATATTGAACTTCGTTCTGCAGGCAAAGACGAGATTGGTGTTTTAACTTCCAGTTTTAAAAAAATGAGTATGGCTTTGAATATTTTTGGCAGGTTTACAAACAAGGAAATTGCCGTAAAAGCCATGCGTGGAGAAATAAAACCTGGAGGCCTGCCAAAACATGCTACTATTTTCTTTTCTGATATTCGTGAATTTACTGCAAAGTCCGAAAGTTTTACAAAATATTTTGGCGCAGAGGCTTCCGATAAAATTGTTTATTGGCTGAACAGTTACTTTACCCAAATGGTTGAGTGTGTGGAAAAAACAAACGGCGTTGTTGACAAATTTATCGGCGATGCTGTCATGGCACATTGGGGTACAGCATACTCTGCAGGAAGTCCGCGTAAAGATGCGTTTAACGCAGTTAAATCGGCTTTAATGATGCGCAAAGCACTTTACTATTTGAATAAATCCCGCAAAGTAGGAGATCCTGCCAGTCCGTTAATCCGGATCGGCTGCGGTTTAAATACCGGTATTGTTACGGCTGGCCAGCTAGGAAGTGATCTGCGTATGGAATACACGGTTATAGGTGATCCTGTTAACCTTGCATCCCGAATCGAAGCGCTTACTAATCCTCTGAAAGCTGACATTCTTATCTCCGAAGATACCTGGAATCTTGTAGGTGACAGGTTCATCTGCCAGGAAATGCCGTCTGTATCGGTAAAAGGAAAGGCAAAACCTGTGCGTATTTTTGCGGTCATAAATTTTGCCGGTGAACCAAAAGGGCCTCAAACCATTGGGGAATTAAGAGATCTTCTTGGTCTGGAAGCGCCCGAACTGGATAACGTTAATGTCAACGAAGATGAAAAGAAATACAAAATAGGAACTGAAGCTAAAAATGAGTGATAAGCCGCATAAAAAATCCAGTTTCCGGTTTTTGGATTTATTTATCATTGTTTTTTTTCTTGTTATTGCTGCTGCGGGTATGGAACTATTCAGACGCGATCTAATGCAAACTTTTAGTTTACAAAATGTTGATCCTGTCGGTACAGTTATCATAAGAAGAAACATAGTTCAAAGACGGCTTTCCGACCGTGTAGTGTGGGACAGGCTTGTAAATGATTCTCCTGTTTATATTGGAGATTTAATCCGTGTCGCAGATATATCTGCTGCAACGCTTTTTATTGATGCAAGCAGCGTCGATATAGACGAAAATACACTTATTCGTATAATACGTTCGGCAGATGGTCAGGGTGTGCAGATTACTCTTAACGAAGGAAGCTTGTCAGTTGTAACACAAGATGAAAGCAGGGGTATCGTAATTGATCTTCATGGACAACTGGTGCAAACCACAGGAGGAAGTGTTTTAAGCGCCGCTGTAAGGGAAGATCGTCAAACTATACAGATAAACGAAGGTACTGTGCAGTTTATTTCCGCAGACGGTATTACGCAGGACATAAGCGCAGGCGAATTAATCACCATGAATATCGATGGAACTCCAGCTCTGGATAGAGCTGTTGTTGTTACTCAGCCTTTTCCCAATTCCCGTTATGTGAATAACAGTACGCAGCCATTTGTTGTAAACTTTTCCTGGAACAGGATAAATCTTGAGCCGGATGTTAGACTGCGCCTGGAAATTGCCAGAGACAGCAACTTTAGCCGGATAACATCTGTAATTAACAATGCTTACGCAAGTGCGCAGGCTCTTGTAGAACCGGGTTTATGGTTTTGGCGTATTTCCTTGCAAAATGAAGTTCTCAGCAGCGGGCAGATAACAGTTGCCAGTGGTTCAGGGCCGCAGCTGCTAAGTCCTGCCTTTAACAGCCAGTTCCATTTTATGGAAGAACTGCCGCTCCTTAATTTCCAATGGGCAAGTATAGAGGGAGCTCATTCTTATATATTACAAGTAAGCGACTCGGCAGGTTTTTCTCCTGTACAGGTTCAAATGCAAAGTTCTACTGCTTCACAGATTGTTGCCATCCCTGGCGAAGGAGCCTGGTTCTGGCGCGTTCAGCCAGTTTTCCCGGCTGTTTATGTTGGAGATAGTGTTTTTTCAACAGCCGGGTTTTTCCGTATTGAACGAACAGATCACGTTAACCCTGATGTTAACCTTGCTGATTGGCTGCTCTCTGTTGCTCCTTCAACAGAATTGCCGCCGGAAGTACCAACGCAGATAATCCCCGCAGGATTTATCGAAGAAGTCATTGTAGAAAGCGAACCTGAACCGCAGCCAGCACCGCAGCCAGCGCCGCAACCGGCGCCGCGTCCAGTACCGCGTCCAACACCGCAGCCAATCCCGCTTCTTTCGCAGCCTCGTCTCATCCAGCCGTTAAACGGCAGAAGTTTTGGTTTTACGGAATTGGCATCACAAAGATCAATAACCTTTAGCTGGGCGCAGGTGCAGGGTGCAAATGCTTATGTTTTTACTTTATCTGAACAAACGTTAACTGGTATGCGGCAAATTGTCAGCTCGACAATCAGAGATAGTACAAACTATACATTGAACAATCTAAATCTGCTGAACAGGGGAACATTTGTCTGGCAAATTGAACCTGTAATTATGCGCGGTTACACAATTGAGCGGCGCGGTACCATTGGCACAAGTACGTTTGTTATTAACGTTCCCCCTCCAACCCCAATACAAATTGAAGGTACAGGAATTCTTTATGGCAATTAAGAATTGTTCGTGCTGGTTTGTGTGGTTAGTGGTTAGTTTTTTCTTCTTTCCTTCCCTTCTTTTGGCTCAGGAAGATTTAATGCAGCCTGTTTTACCCCCTGGTTTTTTTATTAATATGGAAAATGGTGACGCTCGTTTTGTTCAGCGGTTTGTATGGCAAGGCGGGGATTATGCCTATCAATATGAAGTTGTGGTAGAACGTGAAACAGGCGGAGCGTTCACACGACACCTTAGTGATTTTACTTCAAATCACTTTATCGAAGTTTCTTTGCCGCCGGGAGAATACCGGTTTTTGGTAATCCCTTACGATGTTTTTGGAAGACCAGGTACGGCATCCGATTGGATGTACATCGAAATTCTTCATGCTCTGGAGCCGCAGCCTGTCCAGGCATTGCCGGAAATTATTTTTGATGATGACGGCCAGCCATTGGGATTTGTAATTGTTATTTCTGGAGACAATATTCTGCCCGAAGCAGACTTTTTTCTTCATCATCCTGATGATTCTGGGAATGTAATTGATACAGTTGTTTTTGATGAAGAAGGCAGCGTAAGTATTTTTATTGATAATAGCGATCTTCTTCCGGGTGAATATATTGTTGTTATCAGAAATCCTGGAGGTCTTGAAGCAAAAATTGGAGAGTTACTTTTACAGGAATTATTGGAAGAATATCTGTTAGGAAAATATCTGGAACAACTTGTTATAGAGCCAGAGCCAGAACCTGAACCTGAACCTGAACCTGAACCAGAATTAGAAATAGTATCGTCTGGATTTGATCCCATAAATCCATTTTTGTTTAGGATTGGCGCATCCTTTGGTCCGCTAATACCGGTTTATGGCAATGATTTTGGCAGAGGTATTTCTCTAATCGGCGCTTCAGCCCGTTTAAATGCACTTTTTAAAATCCTGGGCGATATTTATATCGGCCCCGAATTGACAGTATCTTTACTGGGAGAAATCATTACAGCGGGCGGCAATTTGCTTGCCGAAAAATTCATGGAAAGCGAAAAAGTTTCTTTTGGTTTTAGAGTAGGCGCGTTTTATCCAATAACGAATTTAACAGATAATATCATGGTTAATATGGGTATGTCATCGTCTGTACGTTTAACAAAACATTTGTTATTGGAAGCCGGCCTAAATTACAAACATATATTGGCGGATATACCCTCTGGGGTAATAACTCCCTGGATTGGTCTTGGCTTTCAGTTTTAAGCAAATTATTTTAGCGCATTAATCACATAAGCCGTTATATTGTATAGTCCATGTGTTATGGCGATTCCGTGCAGGGAGCCGGACTTTAAAAAAATAAACCCAAGTATCAAACCTGCTATAACCGAATTTAAAAAACCAAAGGGACCCAAATAAATATGGCAGAGCGAAAACAATGCAGTGGAAACCAAAAGCGCAGCAGCAGCGTTCATGCCCATCTCATTTCTTTTGGAGAGCAGGAAAAAACGAAAAAAACTTTCTTCCAGGTATGCCAGACAGATACATGAAAAGCTTAAAAAAATCCATCCGGAAATATCAGAAGGGGAAAAAGGCATTGTTTGTGCAGCTGGAACAGTAAATGTTGAAATAATACCCATGATGGCGCCTATAATTAACAGGATTGGAAATGAAATAAGGCAAACGATTAGGTCTTTTTTACCCGGTTTTATAACCCGGCGTTCTGTTTTCCAGTTTCTGGCTAAAATATACCATATTACAGCAATTGAAGGGATAAAAAAGAGTAAAATTTCCAGTATTTGTGAAGATATGGAAAATAGTATTGCAGCTTGAAGCGTCCTGCCGGCAGCCGAACCTGAGAAAAATAGAATAATGTACAATATGAGCGCTTCTAAATAAATACTCATATTTCGATTTTTATTTTGCATGTTAATGTTTACTTGTGTTTTCCAACTGCCTTTATTATAATTAAGTATCATTGCTTTGAAAATGGAGTAAATGTTGGTTTATTTTATTTTACTGGCGGCCTTTTTTCTCACCCTGGTTTACTTTTTAACAAGAACAAGAAAGGAAAGTTCCGGAAATTGGATTCAATTTTTTGCAAAAGGAAAAGAAGCAGGATTTACCATTAAAGATATGGAACAATTAAGACGTGTAATATCCAACTGTAATATCAAAGAGCCGGTATCAATATTCAAATCCAAAAAACAGTTTGAAATAGTAATACGTTCTGTGGTTAATGCAATCAGGCTTTCCGGAGAAAGCAGTGAGCCGGCAGTTCAGCATTTTCTTTCCAGGCTTTTTGATTATTTTAGAAAAATCGAGATGACAGCCACTGAAAATAAAATTAGAATTACCAATTCCCGCCAGATTAGCGAAGGGCAAATAATAAGAATCCTTGTTTCTGGAACCGGAGTTTTTAAGTCCGAAGTTGTCAAGAATGTCGGGAATTACCTTACCGTTACGCGTCCTGTAAACAATAAGCTTTCTGCTTCTATGCAATGGGTTAGCCGTAAAGTATCCATTTATTTTTGGCGGGAAGATGATGCAGGTTATGTTTTTGATACCGAAGTTGCCGATGAAGTTTTTTCCAAAGGAATTTCTTCCTTAAAAGTAGAGCATAACGATTCTCTTTTTAGAACTCAAAAACGTAAATCCATGCGTGTAAAATTTAAAAAAGCAGCATTCCTCTATCTTGTAGATGATACTGATAATCCGCATAAACTGGAAACATCGGCAGGTCTTAGATGTATGCTTGAGGATATATCGGATTCCGGCTGCGCTTTTAAGGTTTTGGGGGAAGTTGCTGTAGGACTGCGGTTTAAAGTACAATTCTCTGTTGACAGAGTGCCAATTTGCATACCTGCCACAGTTCGTTCGGTGGATTATTTTCAGGAGACAAATACTTCGCTGGTTCACATGGAAGCCGATCCTCTTCCGGTTGTTACACGTAACCGTATATTATGCGAAGTTTTTAATTTGCTGCCGGAAGAAGATGAAGATGAACTTCCATTTAGAGTTTTGGAAGAGGAAACAGAGACCCGGCAGACAAATCTTGTAGACCACATGGAGTCGTTAAATGCTTAAACATATAATCTGTATTTTTATGTTTGTTGCCGTATCTTTAAGTGGTTATTCCGAGCCGGATGACTATATGCAAAGATTTAGAGATTTGCTTCAGGAAAACCATGCCGGAAATATCGATGTTTTTGATACGCTTAATGGTTTGTGGAATATGTTTCTGGAATACCCTGATTCGGAAATAAAGGCGGAAATTATCATAGCTTTGGGAACTATTGGAAAAAACAACCGTACTTTAATTGATAATATTAACAGTTACCTGATGGAAATAAATAAATTATTTGTAATAGGCGAAACAGTAGATTATTCACTTGTGTCCGCCTGTATTACTGCGCTTATGGAGTTAGGTGACAGTTCTTCGTATCCGGTTCTTTTTTCTATTATTAATTCTGGTTATCCAGAAGTAATCTCTTCCGAAGCCTCCGGAGCGCTGACAATAATTCCAGGAAATTTAACGCAATTTTTATTGGATATTATCAACAATAATCCTGCCGATGAAAAATTCGTTGCTTTTAGGGTTGTAATGAACAGTGACAGATTCAGCATACCGGATCGGGGGCGGCTGGCGGAAGCTGCTCTTACACAGGGCCTTCTTGCGCTTTCGGATGAAGATGATGCAGATTTAGCTGCAATGAGTTATGCTGCTATTTTAACGCTTACTCAATTAAGATGGACGCGGGCGAGCACTCTGGCAATAAGGCATTTTTACCGCGTTCAATCTGATTTTATTGCAAACACAGTTTCTAAAGAGCGCTTTCTGGAAGCAATTGCAGCTTTGGGCGCTGTTGGAAATTCCGATGCTGCTTTAGTGCTGGGTTTCCAGCTTGACTTAATTAATTTAAGGATGCAAACTACAGGAGTATTCGATCCTGAAATAACCCTGGAGGTTGTTCAGGCTCTTGGCCTTATCGGTGATAATGCCGTTTTTGAAAAGTTACAAACAGTTGTCAATTTACAATACACCGATGATATCATTGCTGCTGCAAAGGAGGCGATTGATCGCCTTAGATGGTAAGTCCCCTTTTTTTTAGCGCTATTGCCGGCGCTATTGGTTTCTATTTTCTCTCCTCTGTACATGCCGCTATTGTGGTTGTTGTATTGTTACTTTCTCTTTTTGTACTGTGCTTTTTTCGTGTTCTTGCCTCTTTTGCCATGTTTACAAAGGAAGCGCATTCGCAAATCTTTCATGTAATGGCCTTTTGCAGCGCCGCGTTTGCCGTTGGGCTGGTTTTTGGATTATGTGCAAGTGAAGCCGGGCGAAACGAAGTTAAATTCGGAATCCCCCACGAAAAAGTAACCGGTATCGAAGGAACCCTTTTGGAAGATCCAAGGGTTCTTTCCAGCGGCAGTGTCATGGTCTCTGTTTCTTTGCGCCGAAGCTCCATTGCAGGAGAAAACGTGCGTGTCAGCAGCTCTGGCGAGATAACCATGTTTTTCCCTCAGGAAAACGTGCAAAGGCTTAAAAGTTTTGGGCGGGGAACTGGAATTTTTGCGGAAGGCGTTTTGCGTTCTGCCGAACAGGGATGGACTTTTAGCGCATCTTCATTGCATATAACAAAAAGCGCTTCGGCAATTGAACGATTACGTACAAATATCAGATTGAATTTACTTGAGCGTTTTGACGGGAAATCATGGGGCGGCCTGGCACTTGCGCTGCTTGTTGGAGTAAGGGACAATCTGGACAGCAGCCTGACTTCTTTGTACAGGGATGCAGGTTTGTCTTACATACTGGCATTGTCTGGAATGCATCTTGCAATAATTGCCGCTGTAATTGCATTTTTGCTAAAAAAACCGCTGGGTCTAAAAGCTGCGTCAATTGTTGGGGCTGTAATTATCAGCTTGTACTGTTTATTTGTCGGCCCGTTTCCAAGCCTTATTCGTTCTACTTTTATGTACCTATTGAGTGTTCTAACGCTCCTTGGAGCTTTGCCCAGAAAATCAATTTCTATTTTAAGTCTTTCCTTTTTAATTCAGTTAATTGTAACTCCTGCTGCCGGGAATTCTTTATCGTTTATTCTTTCTTACATGGCGCTATTTGGTATTTTAATAACCAGCCGTCATCTTTCGTTTTTGTTTAAAGGTTTTGTTCCCGATTTTTTATTGCAGCCGCTTTCGCTTTCTGGCGGCGCATTTCTTGCAACTGCAGGTATTGTCAGTTTTTCTTTTGGAAAAATCGCACCCATTGGTATTATCGCTGGCCTTTTAATTATTCCGCTGACAACAGTATTTATGGTAGTCTCCATGATTTGGCTGGTTCTGGATTTATTTTCTGTATCCTTTATACTTAATCTGCCGCTATCATGGATTTACCGTTTAATGGAAATAACCACATACATTGCAGGTAATATTCCGGGTATTACCGCTAATCCATCGTTTGTTTTGGGGTTCTCGATTTTATTATTGGTGCTGATAGCCGCACTGAATAATAAGCGCAGAACAGGCTTGCTCAAACTTAAACAGTTTTTATAATGTAATTATGCTTAACTACAATTCTGCTGCGGCTTTAAGCGCTTTTCTTGAACGGGAAGGTCTTGGAATGTTGAAAAAATTCGGGCAGAACTTTTTGATAAATCCACAAATAAGACAAACCCTGGTTGAAACGCTTGGGGCTTGTAGTACGGATGAAGTGTGGGAAATAGGCCCCGGGCTTGGCGCAATGACAGCTTTGCTTCTGGAAAAAGGTTTAAATGTAAAAACATTCGAAATTGATCTTGGTTTTATACGTGTATTAAAAAAAATGTTTTCTGACAATGATAATTTTAACCTGATAGAAGGTGATGTATTAAAAACATGGTTTTCTCAATATACCTCAACTGTCCAGCCGTTTTCCGCTCCTTTTTTGTTGGGTAATCTTCCGTATAACATAGCCGCAGCATTAATCGCTAATTTTATCGAAAAAAGATGTGTTTTTTCACGGATGGTTGTTACTGTGCAAAAAGAGGTTGCTCTTCGCATGGCTGCCTCTGCAGGTTCAAAGGATTACTCATCATTCTCTGTGTTGTGCGCCTCTACTTATAATGTAAAACCGTTAATGACAATCACTCCGTCTTCTTTTTTTCCGCAGCCAAATGTCGACAGTATGGGAGTTCTTTTCGAAAAAAAAGCGTCTGTGATAAACGGCGAACAGGCGGAATATCTTCCGGTTTTTTACCCGCTTGTCCGTTCTCTTTTTGCTTCAAGGCGTAAAACCGTAAAAAACAATCTTTTTTCTTTTCTTTCTTCACGGAAACCACTGGCAAAAGAAGCAACAAGGGAAATTTGTACGGTTATTTTAAATGAAAATGGAATAAACGAAAACCAAAGAGCCGAAAACCTGGAACTGGAAGCGTTTTTTTCGCTTGCAAAAACCATTTATAATATGCGATTATAAATTAAATGCACAAACAGGGTTTGACAATTGCCGAAAATTTAGCGAAAATACAAGAGCGCCTTTTAAAAACTTGCGATCGTGTTGGCAGGGATCCAAATGAGGTAATCCTTATGGGGGTTACCAAATTTGTGCCAAAAGACAGGATTAAAGAGGCTTTTGGCGCTGGTATTCGTTATTTTGGTGAAAGCCGGGTAAAAGAAGCAGCCGAAAAGTTTTCTGGTTTTAATGAAGAATTTCCAGAAGCGTTTCTCCATTTGATTGGCTCGTTGCAGCGCAACAAGGTTAAACAATCATTGCTTTTGTTTGACTGCATTCAGTCGGTGGACAGAATTGAGCTTATCGAAGAACTGATAAAGCAATGTTTTAGGGACGGCGTTTCTTTGCGGGATAAACCTATTAAAGTTTTGCTTGAGCTGCATACGGGAGAAGAAACCAAATGCGGTTTTGCAGATTTTGATGCGCTGTTTAGAGCTGCACAAATGGTTTTAAGCAATCCTTGTCTTAAACCTGCGGGGCTTATGACAATGGCGCCTTTTACAACGGATACGTCTGTAATCCGGTCTTCTTTCCGTTTGCTGGTAAAAGCGCAGAAAGAACTGGAAAAACGTTTTGGGCCAAAGGAGAATTGGGCTGTCCTTTCCATGGGAATGTCAAGTGATTTTGAAATTGCCATAGAAGAGGGCTCAAATCTTTTAAGAATTGGAAGCTTAATTTTCTCAAACAATTAAAAATTGTCTGAGAATTCCGATTTAATGTATAAGGTGTATGTTTAGGGAATCATGAGAAAAATTGTTTTTTCTTTTTTAATAGTTTCTCTTTTTCTGCCTCCGTCTCCGGCGGCGGCACAAACTCCAGCCCCAGCCCCAGCTCCGGCTCAGAATCCAGAACAAGAGCTGCTTGGCGGTTTTGACGTAACTGGTTTTCCCCAGTGGGCAAAAGATCTTCGCCGCTGGAACATCATCACTTTTGGAGTTTTTCCGTTTTCCATGTTTTTTGTCACTTTTGCTACGGATATGGTTCGCTGGGGAGATACAGGTTATACTGACAGGCGTTATGCGCCATGGCCGTTAAAATCTGCCGGCGCTGTAGAAATGACAAGCAATGAATACAGAAGAACAGTTTTAACAGCAGCAGGGGTGTCGGTAACGGTTGCACTTATAGATTTACTTATTGTAAAAATTAAGCGGGATAAAGAACGCCGCCGCATAGAAGGTATACCCACTGGGACTGTCACCATAGAAAGAAGGTCTATTTTTCCCATTATAGATGATGATGAAGAAGAGGATGAATATGGTATCCCGGAAGAAACTGAAATTATAGACGATTAATAATGCCCTACATTTCCCATATAATAAAAGATGAGCTTTCACAACCTTTAAGGTTAGACCGTTATCTGTCCGAAACCCTAAAACTGCTTTCCCGCTCTCAAATTAAGGTTAGAAATTTAAATGCCAAAGTAAACGGAAAGGAAGTTAAAATTTCCCGTCTTGTAAAATCACAAGACCATCTTGAAATATCCTGGGATAACCCGTCTCCTGTAGATTTAGTCCCGCAAGATATACCTTTGGAAATCTTATGGGAAGACGAAAAGTGTATAGTAGTAAATAAACAACAGGGAATGGTTGTTCATCCGGGAGCGGGAAACCATCAGGGGACTTTGGCAAATGCACTTTGTTACAATAGGCTTCAAAAGGGAAGCGCTTTTCCCAGCAGCCAACGTCCCGGTATTGTTCATCGCCTTGACAAAGATACATCAGGCCTTATTATTTGCGCATGGGACGAAGAATCCCACAGAATGTTAAGCGAACAATTTAAAAACAGAAAAGTTAAAAAATACTATTTGGCAATTGTCTGTGGTATGCCAAATGAAATCAAAGGCTGTATAGAAACTTTTATCGCAAGAGATGTAAAAGATCGAAAAAAATTTACAGTTTCTTCCAAAGGCAAATATGCTATTTCCTTTTATAAAGTATTAAAACAATGGCAATCCCATTCGCTTATTCTTTTGCGTCCAAAAACAGGGCGTACTCATCAGCTGCGTGTTCACATGCGCCATATCGGGTGTCCCATACTGGGCGATTCGATCTACGGAAATAAAGACAGTTTATTTCCAAATGTTACCCTGATGCTTCACTCCAAACGTTTGGTTATCACATTGCCGCAAGAAACTGAACAAAGGGTATTTACATCCATTATGCCGCAGCGTTTTTTTGCCATTATGGAAAAACTGAATAAAATTGAGGGTAAACATGAATAACCCCTATATACTGGAAGAAACAAACGATTTTGCAGTAGTTTTTAAACCGCCCAAAATGCACACTACTACAATTAACAATGAAAGTAATTTAAAAAAAAATGATTTAACTTTATTGGAATGGTATGCCCAAAATACTACGCATGTATTTGATGTAATGCACCGGCTGGATTTTGAAACTCATGGGCTTGTTTTATTTGCAAAAAATGAAAATGCTTATAATTTTTTAAAAATGGCACAGGACAAAGGAGAATTTATCAAAGAATATTCAGCAATTTGTAATAGGAATAATTCCTCATTAAAAGAATTTCCTGTAATAATTGAAAGCTACTTTCGCCCATTCGGGCCTGGCAGGAAGCTTGTTCGTCCTGTAGTCGAAGACGGGAAAAAACACAAAGAAGTCGCAAAAGATAAAGGCGGTTTTTACCGGACAGAAATTACCAATGTCAATGAAAATGTTTTTACCGTGAGAATAAAACGCGGTTTTCGCCACCAGATTCGATGCCATCTGTGTTGGATAGGCTTCCCAATAGAAAACGATCCGCTTTACGGCTTACCAAATGAAGAGATCTCCCCAGAGAGTTTACTCTCTCTCTGTTCCCATGCGCTTTTTTTTCCGGATCCTGATAGTGGAAAAATACTAAAGTTTGGAATTAAGGCGATAGATTAGGTTGTTTGTGAATAACGTTCAAGGAAACGTTTCATGCGATCGCTGGAAGGTTTGTCCAGTAATTCTGGCGGCCCATATTCAACTACAAGGCCTTCATCGATATACAAAATTGTATCGGCAACCTGGCGTGCAAATTGCATTTCGTGTGTTACGATGATCATTGTTGTATTTTTATCTGCAAGGCCGCGGATTACTTTTAAAACTTCTCCTGTTAATTCGGGATCAAGAGCCGACGTTGGTTCGTCAAAACATAATATGTCAGGTTTTAATGCAAGAGCTCTGGCAATTGCGACACGTTGCTGCTGTCCGCCGGATAATTGATGCGGATAAAAATCACGTTTTGCCGCCAATCCGGTTTTTTCCAAAAGCGCCAAACCTTCTTTGTGAATTTCTTCGATTATTTGTTTTTTGTTTTTTTTATAATCTGGAAGTTTTTTTGCAGATAACTCACGGGCAAGAACTACATTTTGAAACGTAGTGTATTGAGGAAACAGGTTAAAAGATTGAAAAACAAGCCCAAAATGAAGCCGCTTCTGGCGAATGTCGGATACACTGTAACGGTTATGCTCTTTTGCATTGTATATTGTTTCGCCGCGTACGATAATGCGTCCCGAATCCGGGCGTTCCAAAAAATTCAAGCAACGTAAAAGCGTGGTTTTTCCGCTGCCGGATGCCCCAATTACTGCAAGTACTTCGCCTTCATTTAATGAAAAGCTGATGTTATTTAGGACTTCCGCTGTGCCAAAACATTTTGCAATTTCTTTTACTTCCAGAATAACCATATTACGTCCTAAAATAATTCAATCGTTTTTCTATATGCCCAAAGAAAATTGTTAAAATTCCAACAAAAAGCAAATAGAATACCCCGGTGTAAAATAACGGCCAGATAAAACCTCTTGACATCATAAACTCCGCCTCTCTGATGATTTCTACAACCATGATCACACGTGCCAATGCTGTATCTTTAACAAGCGTGATAATTTCGTTGGCGGTAGGCGGGATTATACGTTTAATAACCTGAAGAAATATTACACGAAAGAAAACCTGAATTCTGGTTAAACCCAATACCTGGCCTGCTTCGTACTGGCTTTGGGAAATGCTTTCTATTCCGCCGCGGTAAATCTCGCTGAAATAGCAGGCATAGTTAAAAGAAAAAGCGATTAAAGCTGCGTTAAATCTTGAAGCTATAGGTGCGTTAAAGAGCATGCCTGGTACATAAAAAATGATAATAACCTGCA
>JAITFY010000066.1 GCA_031281025.1 Treponema sp.
TTGTGTGCAGGCTGTGGAGCCGGTGTTGCAGTGCGTGGTGTTCTTCGCGCATTAAACGACGAAGATAAATCGGTTTCGGGCGTTGCGACAAGCTGCCTGGAAGTTTCCAGCGTTTTATATCCGTTTACCGCATGGAACGAAGGTTTTATCCACTGTGCGTTTGAAAACGTAGCTGCTACAGTCAGCGGTGTAGAAGCCTCTTATCAGGCCTTAAAAAGAAAAGGCAAAATGAAGGATTCCTACAAGTTCATCGCTTTTGGCGGAGACGGCGGAACTGATGATATTGGGTTTCAGGCTCTTTCTGGGGCGATGGAGCGTGGCCATGACATGGTTTATGTCTGCTACGACAACGAAGCTTACATGAATACTGGTTTGCAGCGTTCATCCGCTACACCCAAGTTTGCAGAAGTTTCAACCGCTCCTGTGGGATCAAAAATCCCGGGCAAAGAACAGCACAAAAAAGACCTTACTGCAATAATGGTTGAGCACAATATTCCGTATGCCGCTCAAACTACATTTTTGACTAACTGTAAGGATATGCACGATAAAGCCTACAAAGCACATTACACAAAGGGCCCGGCATTTTTAAACATCCTGGCGCCATGTCCGCGCGGTTGGCGTTATCCACCGGAAGATCTAATGATAATTTGTAAACTGGCTGTAGACACATGTATGTGGCCTCTCTACGAAGTTGTCGAAGGCGAATGGAAACTCACATATGAGCCCAAAAACAAACTCCCAATCGAAGATTACTTGAAGCCACAGGGACGTTTCAGCCATATGTTTGCAAAAGGCGCTGAATGGATGATCGAAGACTTGCAAAAATTCGTAGACCAGAAATGGGAAAGACTTCTGAAAAAATGTAAGTAGCTCATTCTGGAAATTTCCAGTTGAAACCCGCAATCCGGCTGCCCTTTGGTGGTCAGGTTTGCGGGTTTTTTTATCATCGACAAAAAGCAAATTATTAATTATAATTAACTTATGGATAATGACGTTCGCTGGAAACAACGTTTTCAGAATTATAAAAAAGCTCTTGATATTATGACAAATGCCATTAAACTTGCTGCCTCACGAGAATTGAGTGATCTTGAAAAACAGGGTGTAATACAAGGTTTTGAATTTACATTTGAACTTGCCTGGAATGTTATGAAAAATTACCTTGAAGAGCAGGGAATAAACGATATTATTGGAAGTAAAAATGCTATCAGACACGCTTATAAAAATAATCTTATCGAAGACGGAGAGATTTGGATGGAAATGATTAAAAGCCGCAATACTTCATCACATACTTACGATGAAGAAACTGCGGAAAAACTTCTTCACGAAATTATTAATAATTATTACGATCGTTTTTTAAAGTTTGAGAAAAAAATGGACTTGTTGGGAAAGTAAATGCAATATGGATTATCCGATAAAACGCTTAATACTCTTAACTCCATTTTCCAGACATATCCCGGTATTAAGCAGGTTATTCTTTATGGCAGCCGCGCAAAGGGAAAATTTCAAAATGGCTCGGATATTGATTTAACTCTTAAAACGGCAGACAATTTTACTTTTAAAGACCTGTTGCGTATTGGAAACGATTTTGATGACTCGTATATGCCCTATTTTGTTGATGTTTCAATTTATAACAAACTCTCTAATCCGGATTTGAAAGATCACATTGATAGAGTTGGGAAAGTTGTGTATTCGGTTTAAGTCATTTTTCGCTATAAAACCCATCTTTCCAGTTAAACCTGCTTGAATTGGGCAGGGGATTGTTTTCACTAACAGAGCGCATCAAATCCTTGTAGTCTGGTTTTTTAAGGTTAGTGCCGCTAAGGTCGATGATAAAACGTCCAAAACCTGCGTCCTTTAAAAAGGGAATTTTATCAATGATTGAAAAATACTTCTTGGGATAAACAAAAGAGCCCTCCCGATCCGGAATCAAAGAGAAACCTTCATCAAGGTTATCTGTAAAGGTTTTAAAATCAAGAACACCGCCAAGGTTTTCCCTTATGTTGAATAACGGCGGCCAGGAAAAAACAGTTATGAAAAACTTTGAGCGTAAAACGTTATTTGGTCTTTTTTTGCCTTTATTGTCCAAACTGGGTTTGCTACTGCGATTTTCGCCGCCCAATGTGCGTTCAAGGTTTTGGCGGTTGTTCTCCAGAGGAGAAACAAAGGCGTCCACTCCAAGCGAAGCCACAAACGAAAGCGACCACGAATTAAACGTATAAAGCCAAGGGCCTGCAATTAATTTTGTTTTTTCAAAACCCCTAAACATGGATAAGTGTCCGGGATTATTCACCATATATTGATTGTAACCTATGTCGATCAACTGCTCGATTTCCGCCGCCATTATAGTATCTTCGTAGCCGGCAATTTGTTGTGGAAACCATGGGTCTAACGTTAGAATAACATCCGAAGGTTTAAACGGTAAAGGCTGTTTGTTGTCAGATAACAAATACTTTGCATTTTTTCGTGATAGGGCAAGCATAACTTTCTGCGGGCGGGAAGATTGCACAACGTATAAATCTTCTGGGCGTGATACTGCAACGTATATACCTTCCGGGAATATTTCGCCTTTTGTTTTTTTTGCATTAACTTCTTTCCTGGTAACTGTAATTTGCGGGAATGGCGCTCTTTCTCTGCCAGGCCCTCTGCCGCTTACAGCTTGCGTTATAACAGGCGCATAACGCTTGCGCATTTCTTTTGTTTGTATCAGATAGACATAATCGCCCGCTGACGAATTTTCAGGTATAGAAATCCAATAGCTGCCAACAGTTAAACTGCCGCTGGTTTTGCCGGAAGAAGCTTTCTGGACAAAGATCAACTTATGCGAAACTCTCCCTGTATCATCGCTGCGGTGTACACGCACAGAATCCCGCACTGATGGTACAAGTCCTCGCGGAGGTGAAACAAGCGCTTTTCTTTCAAAACCAGAACCCTTCACCTTAAGAATTCTTCCTAGGCTAATCCCAGTCCCGCCATCTTGCTCTGGATTAAGCCAATCAATAATA
>JAITFY010000099.1 GCA_031281025.1 Treponema sp.
GGAATCATGGGAAGGCTGGAACTTTTTCCTTTTAGCCCCCTTTCCATTTCGATTAGTATCTCTTTTATTATGATACGAGGATTAATACCATCATAATGAAATCTGTAATACCGTGCAAAATCGGAAAGCTCTTCTGGGTTAAATTTGCTCATTTTTGTCTCCTGTGTAATTCTATCACAAAAAAACTCTTTGTTCCAGATTGAATTGTTTTACTTTTTCTGTTATTTCCACTGCATGACCGGTTCGCAGATAAAAAAGCCAGGTGCGGCATTGTTTTTTTTGCGCAATGGCGTAAAGTGCAGAAATGGCATTATAATAACAGGACATTTGCGCAATGTACTCCCAGGGTTTTTCAATTTTATCGGTTTTAAAATCTACAATATGAATAAACTCATTATCTTCAAAAAAAAGATCGATAGTACCGTTAATAAATATTTCTTTTCCTTCCCGGTTTTTTATTAGGCTTCTAAAAGAAAACTCATGTTCCCGTAATTTGGTAACTTCGGCTAATTTACCCAAAGGCGATGCTACAAAACGTTTTGCCAGTTCATTGCCGGCTCTTAGCATTGCCGATAATTGCGAAGAGTTTAACAAACCGGAAATATTTGATGGTATTACCGGTTGTTCTTTGTTTAAATGAGCTTCGACACATATATGTGCAAGAGTTCCAAAGCTGCCGTAATTAAATTTTTCGCCGCTTCCTTGTGCCTTTAAAAAATGGGAAAGCTTCGAATCTACTTTTTTAAAAATATCGCTGGAAGATTCTCCTGAATGTTCTTTACTTAATAAAGCAGACCAGCCGCCGTAAGAGGAGACGGAGTCTTCGCTTTTATACAATGATACAGGCGTTACATGATTATCATATATTACCGGTGTTTTTATTACTTGGGCTCTTTCATAAAAAGGTTTTGTTTTTTGTAAAAATTCTTCCAAACCTATTTGGCTGTTTTTTATGTTTGCATTTTCCGGTACAAAAGGTATTTCCTCCAAATTAAAAAATTCGCTCTCTTTTTTGTCACCGGAAATGTAACGTGTTATTGCCGGCAGTAAAAGCCCAAACAATGTGTCGTTACTATAAATAATATCGTCCTTTATGTAGTTATCTTTGTTTTTGTATTTGTTTTCCACGTGATTTTTTACCAGTATGGAAAAATTATCAATTCCGTCTGTGTCATTTATATCAAGCGAACCTGTAATATAAAGTTCTTTTTCTGCTCTTGTCATTCCAACATAAAGAAGGCGGCGCAGTTCTGCGACTCTTTTACGTTTGGTTTCTTCGTTTGCCTGCTCCCAAAAAAAATTGCTGCGTTTTCCAAAAATAGAGCGGCATTTTTCCGGGGGCGGCGGGCTAAAAACAAAACCTGCTGTGCCGGACAAGTATACAATATCGCAAAAATCAGAGAGGCTTCTTTTGCCGCAGCCGCAAATAAAAACAACCGGAAATTCCAGCCCTTTGCTTTTATGTATGGTCATAAGATGTACAGCGCCGGGACGTTCATGCGGTATTTGGATATCTGTCAGTTGTCCGCCAGAATCCCTGAATGAGATCATTGAATCTGTAAAGGATGTTAACCCCTGGTTTTTTGCATCCGCCAAAGCAGCCAGATGAAAGAGATAATCGTAAAACTGCCGGTAAACATTTACCTGCGGATTCCATTCTGTTTCGTAGCGGTACCCCTGATTGTACCATAATTCGCTGACCAAAGAACTGATACTTTCACTTTTTGCCATCTGGCAAATGTTAGAGTATATTTTTTGTCCAAGGCAGTATTTTGTTTTGTCTGTTTCATCAAGAAGATGCAAACATTTATCATCAAACGGAGCTGACGATTCTATCAAACATACGGTGATTCCATGCAGCGAAAGCCCAACAAACGGAGAACGAAGCATTTGTGCATAGGAAGCTTTATCCATTGGATGAGCGGTTAGGCGAAGAACGGACATGATGTCATTTACAGGCCCGCCATAGAATAAATCGTTTATTTCTTCACAAGTATATGGAATACCAAAAGCTCTTAAATGTTTTTCGTATAAATACTGGGATTTGCGGCTGCGGAAAAGTATAGCGATATCCTGCGGCTGATAATTTGCTGATAACAATTTTTTTATTTTTTCTGCAACAAAACGAGCTTCGGTTTCATCGGCACAAAGCATTGTTTCTTCGTCTTCTATTTGTGATTTTTTGTTAAGTATGCACACCGATAAATTACCGCTGCCGCTGCCGCCTCCTGCCTGTAAAGGCGTATAAAGGGCTTCATAGGGCGGAAGAAAAGACGGCGGCGCAAAAACATAGGGAAATATCGCATTAAACGATTTTATAAGACCCGGAGCAGAGCGGTAGTTGATACTTAACGGAAGATCGCGGGATTTTATTTCCTGTTTTAATCTGCGAAAAACAGAAACATCGGCATCCCTGAACAGGTAAATTGATTGTTTTTCGTCTCCCACAAAAAAAAGTTTTCCGGCAGTTAAATCCTTTGGCGGCGGAATAGAGTTGTTTGTTATATTAAGATTTTCTGCAAGTAAAAAAAGAATATCTTTTTGCAGTTTGTTGTTATCCTGAAACTCATCAATCATTATTGCCTTAAAAGTTTCTTTTTCGCTTTGTCTGATGTCTTTTTGCTCCAAAAGAATGGTTCTGGAAAGGCTTGCTACATCTTTAAATGTTAAAATTCCCTGTGCGCGTTTTTTTGAAAGATAGCGCTTTTGTAATTTTGACAACAAAGACATGACAGAAACATTAAATCCGCCCTGCATACACGAAATAATCAGGGAAGAAAGAGGGTTAAAAAGCAAACGGATTTTTTTAATGTTATCTTTTACGGGATTAGAAAACTTTTTTCCTTTTTGCAGACTTAAATTATGTGCATTAAATTTATCCAGGTAAAATAAAAGTTTTGTCAGCGTTACCTGTATAGGATGAGATAACGCTTTTTCTACACAATCATTGTGCGGCAGGCTTAAAAGAAAATTAAAGTATTCCCGTATACTTGATGTTATTGGTATACGAATTGTATGTTTGCTAAATTGATCAATAAGGGGAATAAGCTCTGGAAGCAAAGCATTATTTTCATAGATAAGACTTTCTGTTTCTTTTAGGAGTGTTATAAGTTCTTTGCTTAAATTATTCCATTCACCGCACAAAATGTCAAATTGTGTTTTAACATCAGCCAAAAAATCATTTGGTTTATCAATATAACTGTAATTAAATAAAGTATTTGCAAAAATATTGTGTACAATGTCGCCCGGGCGATGGTTAATATAGAGCTTTTCTACAGCAGGATGATGGCGATTTTCGATAAAAAACGGATACGAAACCTCCAAAGCAAGATTATAACAGCGTTCATTGTCTATTTGAAAATCCGGGCTTATGCCATACCGGGAAGCGCATTGTTTGACAATGGAAGAACTGTAGGAATCCAGCGTTTGTATTCTGGCATAAATAAAATTATCAAGAGCCAGGCGTAGTCTTTCGGCTTTGATGCCTGTTTCCTGTTCCATTAATTCTGAAACAAGCGAATAGATCCGTCTGTACATTTGAGCGGCAGCTTTCCTGGTAAAAGTAAGCGTTAGTATTTCATTTACTTTAAAACCTTTCTCTGTGAGTAACCATATAAAACGATTGGCAAGAACCAGGGTTTTACCCGACCCCGCACCGGCTGCCACAATGGCATTTTCGCTGCAAAACGCGGCTTCTTTTTGCTCTTCATTTAATTGCATTAGCGCTTCCCAAATCAGAATAGCTGATAACTAAACTCTTTTCAACATGGTTGACAACATGGTTGACAACATGGTTGACAAGGCAACGCTTGACCTTAGAAGAAATTATAATTATATTTGGAGTGAGTTTATGTATTATCCGGTAATGTTCGAGCCCATATACAAAAAAATGATTTGGGGGGGAAATAGGTTAGAGGAAATTTTTGGCCGCAAGCTTCCATCCCAGCAGGTTGGGGAGAGCTGGGATATCTCATGCAGGCCGGACGAAATGGGAATTGTAAAAAACGGTCAATTTATTGGGATTACTTTCCGGCAGCTTATCGATAAAGACCCGCTTGGGTTTTTGGGAAAAGCGCTGGAGGCGCAAAAAGAGTTTCCGCTGTTGGTTAAACTGATAGATGCCAACGCTGATTTATCTGTTCAGGTACATCCTCCCGCAGAAAAAAACGAGGTTTGGTACATCATACACGCACCAAAAGGAGCGTTTCTTAATGTTGGGCTTATAACAGGAACACAAAAGGAACATTTCGCCGCTGTTATGGGCTCAAGTAAAATAGAGAAATACTTAAATTTTATTCCAGTAAAACCAGGTGATGTGATAAACATACCCGCAGGGACAGTCCATGCCTTAAACGCGGGGCTGGTAGTAGCCGAAATTCAGCAGAACTCCAACACCACTTACCGTATTTATGACTACGGGCGCGTAGACGCTAACGGCAAGCCAAGAGAGCTGCATCTAAAAGAAGCTCTAGCGTCGATTGATTTTGACGCTAGATGCGGTTTGCTGCAAGGGCAGGCCGCCAGTGTCTCCGGCGGAAAAATCGTCCATTTTTGCACAACCAGGTTTTACGCTCTTTACGAATACAATGTAGAAACAACCATCAGCGAAAAATCCGACCCAGAGAGATTTTTTATTTTTACCTGCATAAAAGGCTGCTGCGATATTATTACAAAAGAGTTCTGCACAACTGTGACAGCAGGAGATTCCGTATTTATACCGGCAGCTTTGGGGGAATACGAATTAAAAGGAAAATGCAGGCTGTTAAAAAGCTTTGTTCCCGGTGTTTAGTTGTATCACATAACCCGTGCGGCATATACGTTGATAATCGCAGTTTATACAATCGTGGTAATTTTTTGCAAAAACTCCCAGGTTTCCAGATGAAATTTCTTTTACAAATTGCTCTGTTTTATTATTAAATTCTTTAAGTATATTGTCATACCATTGGCGTTCAAAAATTTCGGATTTTAAATTAAGGATACTGTAAAAAAGAACAGAGTATACTTTTATATTTTCATTTTCTTCGGCCAATGTTATGTACATGGGAAGCTGAAAATCCGCAAGTTCATCTTCATCTTCGACTTCGGCGCGTTTGGGCAGATTTTTTAATTTAAAATCGATGATGATGTATTTGCCTTCCTTGTCTTTTAAAATACAGTCGACAGTTCCCCTCATGATATATGAACCCCTGTCTTTTGAGTAAAAACTTTCGCTTCCTGTTACAGTACATCCGGCAAAAACCGAAAGAAAATGGGCAAGGAATTTTTCCAGATTATATAAATAATCTTTTTTTCCGGCGCGCAATAAACGGGAAGTAAGCGCGCTCATCTGTGAAAAATTATCAAATATTTTATTTACACTTTGTTCAAGCAAAGCGATGTAAGAAACAGGAAGAGAAATCCCAAATTCTTCCTGTTCTGGTTCCAAAAGCAAAGCCCCTTTGTTTTTTAATGCGCTAAAAAAATCGTTTAAAACAGCATGATAAACCAATCCAGCCATGTTTTCCGCCAATAGGCTTGTTTCGATTTGTGTATTCTTGATGGAAAGAACACGTTCAAAAAACCATTTTAATGAACATTGAAAGTATTCCCTAAGCGATGTTGCCGAAACGCTGTATTTGCCTGTTTTGGCAAAACTAACATTTATGTTTTTTTGAATTTCTTTACTTGTTTTCCATGTATCTTGATTTTTGGAAG
This sequence comes from Treponema sp., assembly GCA_031281025.1. Classification (GTDB taxonomy): domain Bacteria; phylum Spirochaetota; class Spirochaetia; order Treponematales; family Breznakiellaceae; genus WQXQ01. Next base: position 5,695 of record JAITFY010000099.1, read on the forward strand.
GAGTAAACCGGCGGCGTTTTTCCCATTCTGTAAATCCAATTTTTTGATTTTGATGGATTTTTTGAGGTTCACTGTCTGACAAAAAAAACAAGCTTTCTTCTTTGTAGTTATCTGTGGAGAATTTTTCTGAAAACTCCGGGTCTTGAGCATAACGATCTTTTGGTTTGGCAGGAAACTTGAGCTTTGAATGAGGTACAGCATACCCGGAAAAAGTCGATTCGCAGCAGAAAAACGCGGAAATTTTTACAGAATTGTATTTGTGCATATTAATAAAAGCAGTTGACGCATCTTCGTCTATAAGACCCAATTCTTCGCGTTTTTTTCTGGGCAAAAAATCCAGATGCGAATATATAACGGACATACTTTCCTGTCCCGCTCCAAGAATAATATGACAGTCAAAAGGAGCTGCTGCTGCTGTTTTATAGGGTAAAATAGACACTCCAGAAATTTTTGTTTGGGGAAGATAATAAACTTCGTTTAAAAATTCTGTCAAAAATAAAAAAGGGTCCATAACAGGTACATTGGGAAAGCTTTTTTCCAGTTCTACAAGATTCATTAATTCACAAATGCAGCGGGACAGGACAAGACCGGTTTCTTCTGTACATTTTTCCATGTCAAAAAACCTTTCGCGAAAAATAAAATAGCGCCTGCGAAGTTCTGCGAATGAATTTGCAAAACGAAAAGAAGAAATACATTTTTTTAATTCGTTAAAAAAAGAGTGAACAGTTTTGTCAAAGTTATTTTTGGGAGCGCTAAAGGCATCTTCCCAAACATTTATGTGAAGGTTTTTTCCGTCTTTTTGTTCGTTCCATGAATAGAGGCAATTATTGTCCATTCCAAATTCAATTAGTTTATCGATTGTTTCTCCATCTTTCCAGGGAAGGTTTTTATTGCAGATAAGAGAAACAACAGAGGCAAACGAAAAATCCTGCGAAATGCAGTCCAATACCGAGCGAAAAAAACTGCCGGCAGGATAATCGTTAAGGCTTTTGCCCATACGTTTTACAAATGGGATGTTCCTGTTGTTAAACTCACGTATTACATAGGGTTCATAGTTTTCGATATCGGGAATACAAACTACGATAGACTCCCAGTCAATACCCTGCTTTTCATGAAGCGCGCGTATGTAAAGGGCGGCTTCGGTAATTTCGCTGCGGGAATTGGTGTAAAAAAACGCATCGCTGCTTTTTGGAGAGGTATTGGAAGCGCCGATTATTTTAACGTTATTGCTTGCTGTAAGTAATTCCCTGTATTCGCAAAAATCGGAAAGCGACTGCGGAAAAAAGATAAAACAATTCAGCCCGTCACTGTTAAAGGGCGGTGTTTCCCAGGCCGGCTCAAAAAGAGAGTGTTCCTGCAAAAAAAGCGCATAACGCCGTGCCAGAACATACAAATCCCTGTCGTCATCTTCAAATTTGGATGTTATTTCATCTATTTGCGCGTTAAGGATTTTGTCGATGGATAATTTGGTTTTTTTGTTAAACCATGTTCCAAGCGCGGGTAAAATCTTTGTTATCCACGAAACAAAATGCGCCGATTCCAGCGCCCACTGCTCCTGTATCAAGGATGAAAAAACGAGCTCTTTTTTTTGGGAAGCCGCTTCACAATTTTCTGCGATAAGCCTGCTGACAAAAATTTTACGCAGAGAAGAAGGAATGCTTTTTTTATCCTTTACTTTTGATTTAATCGCGCTTTGTTTAAATTTATCCCATGCAATGAACTTGTTCATTGCAATAGTGCCGCCTTTAAGACAAAGCAGACGGCTGGCCCAGCGTGAAACCGCAATATCGGTAGGGAAAACAAATATTGTGCCTGGAGTATCAATGTTGTTGATAAGGGCAGTTTCAACGTGGTTCATTGTAAGTTTATTTTAAATTATGGTTTGGTTTTTGTCTACATTTTTTTAGAGCAGATCTTTTCTTCCTGTGTTTTTTATCAATTCCACCACATCTTTAACTTTTTGCGTATGTCCTTTTTGGGTAATTAACGCAACGGCGGGTTTTCCGTTTTTACCAGTGCGTATAACAACGATTAAGTCTTTAACTCCTGCAAGAGCAACAGGAATATCCGAATCAATATAACAATTATCCGCATCAGATTTAAAAACAAGAGAATCGCCAAGGCTGTTTATTTTGCTGTATTCCTCCCAGTTGCCAATATCGATCCAGCTAAAATTTGTACTTGCCATTACTGTTTGCCGGCATTTTTCTACGATTGCATAATCAAAAGAAATAGCTTTAACCTTGTTGAATGCGGCTTTTAAACCCTGCCAATTATTTAATAAACGAACCCCCTGTTTAACAGTGTAAGCTTCTTTTTTAGGTTCTTTAAGTTTTTCAAAAGGAGAAAATACATCCGGCGTTAAAGTATAAAACTGCTGTTTCATAAAATCACACCTAAATGCAAACATCCCCGAATTCCAAAAAAACTTTTTGTTTGCCGCATATTTTTTTGCAGCAGGAAAATCCGGTTTTTCATGGAAAGCCTTAACGTTAAAGATGTTTTTTTCCAGCTGGTTTGACGTTTCGATATAGCCGTATCCGGTTTCGGGGCGAAGCGGAGGTATTCCAAAAACAACAAGGTTTTTTTCTGCGGCGGATGCGGCGGCAGAAGCATCGTTTATAAAAACTTCCAAAGGTTTTATGATATGATCGCTTGTAAGAACAAGCATTTTCCTTGAGCTTGCAAAAAACTGCGAGTATTTAACAACACAGGCAATTGCCGCAGCAGTGTTTTTTGCAACAGGCTCTCCAATAACAATAATGCGTTTTTTTTCCGCACCAGGTAATTTGGCAGCTTCCGTTATTACATGGGGAATATGGGAAATCCCCGTGATTACAATAACCCTGCCTTTTAAGCCGGTAACAGCCAAAGCACGTTCAAGCGCAAGGGAAAAAAAACTGCCTTTTTCTGCGGGCAAAAATTGTTTTGGCAAACGTGAGCTGCTTGCCGGCCAAAGCCGCGTACCGGATCCTCCGGCCATAATTAAACAATCATCAAACATAATAAATAATTATAGCAATAAATATCCCTTGAAGCCACCCAGAGTTTACGGTAGACTGATTTATGCAAATAGTCACTCTTGGCAGCGAGCTGCTTCGCCAAAAAGCGGAAAAAATAGAACAGATTGATGATGAAGTAACCGCTCTTGCCAATAAAATGCTGGAGATTGTAAAAACAGACAATGGAATAGGACTTGCAGGGCCGCAAATTGGGGTAAACAGGCGAATTTTTGTTACTCATATAAATAACGATGAAAAACGCATTTTTATAAATCCTTCGATAATTGAAACTTCTCTTAAAACCTGCAAATACGAAGAAGGCTGCCTTTCCATTCCGGGCATTTATTCAAATGTAATACGCTGCGAATCGATAAAGATTCAGGCATGGAACGAAAAAGGCCGCCCATTTACTTTGGAAGCCAACGGGCTTCTTGCACGGGTTATTTTACATGAATATGATCACCTGGAAGGAACGCTTTTTATTGATCGCCTGCCGGAAAACAAACGTAAAAAACTTGTAGAAAAATACGAAAATCTTAACAAGGCGGAAAAAACATGAGGGTTCTTTTTGCCGGCAGCCCCGCCATTGCTGTGCCTTCGCTGGAAGCTTTAGCCGGTTTGGAAGGAATAACGCTGGCTGCAGTCCTTACAAACCAGGATACCCCAAAAGGCAGGCATGGGGAGGCGTTTCCAACAGAAGTGGGCGCTTTTGCGCAAAAACTCATGGTTTCTTCCATATTAAAGCCGGATAAACTTGATAAAGAGACAAGGGAGCAAATAACCCTGTTAAATTGTGATATACTTGTTTCTTTTGCTTACGGGCGGATTTTTGGCCCAAAGTTTCTTGAAATGTTTGCACTTGGCGGGATTAACATACATCCAAGCCTGCTTCCCAAATACCGCGGGCCTACACCCATTCAGGCTGCCATTTTAAATCGTGATACCGAAACCGGAATTACAATACAAAAACTGGCAAAAGAAATGGACAGCGGGGATATTCTCCTCCAGGAAAAGCTGCCTTTATCCGGCAAGGAAACAACCTTTTCCCTTAGCGAAATTGCCGCCCAAAAAGCTGCAAAAATGCTGACAAAGGTAATAAAACAATACGATACAATACAGGGAATTGAGCAAAATCATACACAAGCCACTTATTGCCCGTTAATTTGCAAGGACGACGGAATTATTAACTGGAAATGCAGCGTTATGGAAATTGAAGCAAAAATACGCGCTTTTACCCCCTGGCCATTATGTTGGACCATTCATAATGAACGCAAGTTAACCATATTGAAATCCGATGTGTTTTACGGCAATATAGACAGTAAGGTTCATTTACCGGGTTATGTACTGGGAATCGATAAAAACAATGGTATACTGATACAAACAGGAGACGGAATTCTTGCAGTAACTGAATTGCAGTATCAGGGTAAAAAAGCGCTTTTTTGGCGTGATTTTTTAAACGGAGCGCGGGATTTTACCGGCTCACAACTGGCGGGGTAGTATGGGAATTGATTTAAGTTCTATAGAAGAATATGTAACCAATCATTTAAAAATGTTTGTTTTGTCGCTTATGGCTCTTGTACTTATTGTAATTTTAATTGCAGGGACTGTTTTTTTTATTGCTGTCCGCGGCGAGGAACAAACAATGGTTCCCAATGTAGTGGGCAAGGAATTAACCCAGGCGCTTTTGGAATTGCAGGTAAAAGAATTGTACCCGCGTCTTCAACTGCGTTATTCGCAAGTTTCTACAGACAAGGGTTTTATTCTTGAACAGGACCCAAGACCCGGAACCATTGTAAAGGCAGGGCGGCGCATCCGCCTTGTTGTTAGTCAGGGTGTAGTTTTAAATAAAATCGAAAATTTTGTTACCCGCAATATCGACGAAGTAAAAATGGAGATAGCAACCATTAACGCAGCGGTTACAGGTATTCCTTTATTAACAATAAAAGAACCCATGATGTATGAATTTTCCAACGAAGCTCCAGGGACAATTCTTGAACAAAAACCGGAACCGGGAACAGATATTTCCGGCCCAACAATTCTGGAATTTGTAGTAAGTAAAGGCAGGGAAAACCTTACTGTTATAGTTCCGCAGCTTCAGGGGTTGGGGCTTGATGCGGCGCTTAGGGCTATTTATGCAAGCGGAATAAATTTCCAGTTTAATATTAGAGATAGACAGGAAAATGAAACAGGAGAAACAGTTGTATCGCAATCGCTTGATGTTAATGCCGTGATTCCCCTGAATGCAGTTGTTCACCTTACATTTACCCCTGCCCAGAGTTTGGCGGCTGATGAAGTGTTTGGGCTTTTTTCGTATACAATGCCGCCGAATCCCTATCCCATTATGGTGCATTTAGAGGCGCTACTTCCCTCAGGAGAGCGCAGGATGCTTTTTTCTGTAAATTACATGGGCGGGATATTTACCGTTCCCTACAAACTGCCTGCAGAAACCGAGCTTGTTTTGTCGATGTTAAACCGCGAGCTGTATCGCGAAAAAATTGGAGAATAGTCAAAATAAAGGGGGTTTTATATGACAATAAAAAGGACGATAAAAGTAGTTCTTATGGTAGTTGCGGCGGCGCTTTTGTTTATTTCGCTAGTGTCTGCAAATTGCAGAGCGCCGGCTACAGCGTGGAATAATACCTATACTCCGCCTTCCTGGACACACAGCTTTAACCGTATATCAATTATGATAGACGAACCGCTGATGTGGTTTAACGATGTACTTGTGCCTGTGGAAACAGCAAACCCGGGCGTTGTGCCGGTATTGGAAGACGGCGTTTTAAAACTTCCTTTAGGTACGATACAAACCATCTTTGGCATCGACAATACAACACATCTTGCTGTAGAGCCGGTACTTATAAACGAGATCGCATATTTACCGGTTGTTCCGGTTATGGAAGAACTTAACGTGGAATCAACATCAATAAGCTGGCACAAGGACAATAATATAATGGTTATTATTACAGGCGAAAATATAGCTGCGTCAGAAGTTGTATGGAGAGAGCTGCGTAACCAAAGCGCCGGCTGGTATGGGAGCGAAAGATCCATAAATTATGCCAACAATTTACTGGTGATGCAGCGTAACAACGGAGGCTGGCCAAGAGGTACGGGGCAGGGAGCTGCCAATGTCGGCACTGCCGGCAGCGATCATTATCCATCGATACTTAATTTTAATCAGGCTTCGATAAATTATCATCTGGAAAAAAAGGACGAAATTGATTCTTACTTTGGACGCGGTATAACCACTTTTGACATTAGGTACATGATAATGATGTACGAAGCTACAAAGATACCCGCCTACAGGGAATCATACATGAGAGGTCTTAGGGCAATTTTAAATGCGCAGTACCCTTGCGGCGGCTGGCCTTATTATGTTACCGACAAAACCATGTACCGCGGATTGATAACATTCAGCGATGAAGCTACCACCCGGTTAATGGAACTGCTTACTGATATTTTAAACGGAGTTTTTCCTTCGGTTACAAATTCCACAGCCAGTGACGCCATTAGCTTTGCCGCTTTTAAGGATTCGTACGACAGAGGCCTTAAAAGTATTCTTAACTTGCAGGTTTGGTCAGAGGAGCAGAAAATGCTGACAGCCTGGGCTCAAGCCTATAACGCACCGGATTTGATGACCCATTGGGCACAGGATTTTTTAAACTTCCCGGGATCAACAAGGTCTAACAGGCAGCCGGCATGGCAGCGGGAATTTGAACCTCCTGCCATAGGCGGGGATGAATCCACAAGGCTCATTTTATTTTTGATGAATATTCCAAATCCAGGCGAAGAAGTTCAAAACGCCATCCATTCTGCGATTGCTTTTTTTGAACATGCGGCGATACGCGGAATAAGGCGTAATACAGGCGGCCCAATGGAATTTGGCTCTGGAAACAACCGGGTTTTATTAAATGATCCAAACGGAGTAGTATGGCCTCGTTTTATGGATATAAATACATTCCAGCCGTTATTTTCGGACCGCAGAAACCCAACTTTTAACGACACAGCCCGCCCAGGCGAGCGTGAAGCTCATATTTCAAGGCCCGGCATCATGTTTGAAAGCCCAGGAGGGCAGCTGCGCAATATTTACATTGATAATCAAGGCAATCGTATAAGCGCCGTTTTAACCGGCGGTACAGCCGTTGAACATCCGGCGGAACTTGATCTAATAAACAGCTATGCAAACATGAGCTTTGAACGGCGCAACGGTTATCATTTTATGGGAGCCTGGCCATTGGAACGCATACTGGGAGCGCCGTACGATAATTGGCTGGAAAAAAACGGTTTGTCTGCAAAATGACGGTAAAATGCAAATATTTAACAGCATTTTCCTTTCTTGCAGCGATATAAATAGATGTATACAATTCCAATAATAGCGGAGGTATGTGTGAAAAAGATATTTTCTCTTACTGCAATAATTGTATTGTCGGTTTTCGCTCTAAGTACCTGTTACATGGGCTCGGAGATTTTGAGCTTTCAGTTTTACAATGAACAAAATCGAAACGGGTTTCAAGTTGTAGAGTTGATTCCCGGAGCTCTTCCGGGCGGCAACTTGCACCGCTTATCTTTTGGGGTAAGTTCCAGGCAGGTTCATGAAGGCGTATTGGTAAATACAGGAGGGCGCGGAGGCAATATTACACCCTGGGGGTGTGTAATACGCGATACCATGGATATTTATGACATTGCATTTAAAGAAGCTATGGCGGCAAGATTTCCAGCTAGTCCCGATGAGCGAAGGATTCAAATAACCGCAATTAACGAAACAAATAATGCCGGTAAAATCGCAGGCAGCGAAGACGGCATTGCTTTTTATTTTGTAGAGGTAGATAAAGAAACAAACTTCCGTCTTAGCGCAGACTTTTATATAGAAAACTACGGATTCACAAGAGGCAGAGCCGACCATAACGGTCAGGAAGCTTTTGGTATAATGGCTCGTGATTTTATCCCGCTGTACGAAGACAATGGCGGCGGGCACAGCTCGACAATGGATGTTCTTAAAACAGTTAACTGGAACGGAGTTTACTGGAACGGACAGGATACAAGTCTTAATGACGGCGTTGGCGGTTCCAGCAACATGATCATGGTAGGCGGAGTAAAACGCGGAGCGCGTGTTTACTGGCGTACCGGTGTTGAAGATCCGGCAGGTTTAAGGGAACCTATCGAAGATCCTTCTGCGATAGCCGATGCGAGCTTTGCACGATTTCATTTTTTACCAAGAGAATTCGTTGACTACTCAATGTACGGAACCGGGCAGGATGGTCTGGAAAGAAGGCCTGACTTTCCAAGCGCAGGTTTAACATACAAACTCATGCTTGAAAAAACCAACTCCGGTTTTATAGCAAGAATTGAGCCGCCTTCTGGAATTGGCAAGGGCGTGACAAAAGACAGGGAAATAAAAGACGGCGAAATTCTTCATTATACAGATCGCGAACTTCCTTTTCCGGATTTATTGTTTGAGGTAGAAAAAAATCTTTACTATGTAGGTTTTTTTGCTTCTCGTGATGCAAGAGTAATTATCAGTAATATAAGATACGAAGAATCTCCTGTGCATATGTGTCCGCCTCGTGTAGACCTTGAACCGGAGCGCTTTTTGCCTACATTTGCAGTTCAATCTCCTTCGGAAGTGTCCACGAGTGATTATATCCTCTATGCCCGCAGTAATGTGGAAGGTTATATGGCACTTAGCATAAACGGCGGAGAAAGCATTATATACGAAGGCGAATGGATAATAGAGCCTACAAATGCAAGCGCCGAGCCTTTAAATCTTTTTAGGGTTCCAGAGATAGATCTGAATAACGGCGACAATAATTTTTCTATGATATTTTACCCCTGTCCTATTCAAAAGAGATCGCAATACTTGAATCCAAGGGGCGATCCAAGGAACCAGCAGTTTTTGGCAAATGTGGCGCCAATTTTCTCCAGTTTTAAGGTAAATTTTCGAAGCATTGTTACGGATGACGGCAATATCTGGGTTTCGCCCGACGGCAGGGCAAACGGAGCTGGAACAAGAGAAAACCCGATGGACATACGCACCGCTATAGCGATAGTAGCACCCGGGCAAACAATAATGATGATGGACGGTATCTACACACCGGTAGAGCCTCCAATGTTAGTCGACGGAGTGATGCGAATTCCCATTCGAATGGTAATTCCCCGTTTTAATTCCGGCCGT
>JAITFY010000137.1 GCA_031281025.1 Treponema sp.
CTCGGTGAAATTCACATTCACATCCATCGCTTTTAGGACAAATTCCTTCTTAACGTCCATAATATCGACTCCCTTAAAAGGCATTACCAGAACCTCCTATCTCTTGTTCTGGTATAAAATTACCTTCTAAGTGTTACCGATGTCTCGATACATAACCGTTACCGATGTATCCAGACACGCCTTCGACTTGCACTTAACGTTCTAGGTAACTGACGGTTTGGGCGGGTTATAGGGCAATACGAAGTATTGGTAGCGCAATGTTAGCAGCAACCCGATTTTCGTAGTGGTGTCAGTTTGTTGCCTACACCACCTGTAGTGTACCATAACAAATTTCCAGAAAAACCGTCCTGCTTGGGGCGGTTTTTTCATTTTCGGTCAAGCACCACGCATGTGTACGCCATATATAGGTATAACTTTTCAGGAGAATACCTATGTACAAAAAAAGAGAAATTGTTGAAGGTGCATTTTATATGGAAAGCATCAGGCGCTTTCTATAAAGCACACGATTTAACAGACCTTGTAGATTTTAATTCTTGCGATCAGGCATACCGTGATAACAACATAAAATTATTATCAAGTGGTTGCTGCTATCCCAGGCACCCTTGAAAATCTTCCAAATTTGTGATATAAAAGAAAAATGCCTATTAACAGTGTAACAAAACGCTTTGGTATCCTGACAGCAGGGGGCGATTGTCCTGGTTTAAATGCAGCAATTCGTGGGGTATGCAGCGCAGCCCATGATCGTTACGGAATGGAAATTATCGGGATCGCTAATGGTTTTCAGGGCCTTATCCATGAAGATACAAAGCTGCTTAAACCCGATGATTTTACCGGTATTCTGACACTCGGCGGAACTATTCTTGGTTCAAGCAGGGAAAAACCCTATGGTCCTACTGATAAAGATGAACCAGACAAAAAAAAAGTTTATGCGATTATGGAAACATATTCAAAGTTAAAACTTGACTGTCTTGTTGTGCTTGGAGGAAACGGAACAAATACCACAGGCTGCAAACTTTCACGGGAAGGACTTAATATAATAGGACTTCCCAAAACAATTGATAACGACATTTTTGGAACAGACAGAACATTTGGTTTTCATTCTGCTTTGGCCATCGGTACAGAGGCCATTGACCGCCTGCACACAACAGCGCAGAGCCACAACCGGGTCATTGTGATAGAGCTTATGGGCAACAAAGCAGGCTGGCTTGCGCTTTATGCAGGAGTGGCAGGCGGCGGCGATGTTATCCTGATTCCAGAGATCCCGTACGACATCAACGTTATTGCCCGTCATATAAAAAAGCAGGCAAAATCGGGAAAAGCATTTTCGATCGTGGTAGTCGCAGAAGGCGCTATGTCAGTTGAAGAAGCAGAAATGGACAAAAAAGATCGAAAAAAATATCGTTTGGAAAACGGCCCGTCTATAGGGTATCGTATTGCCCGCGAAATTCAGGATAAGACAAACACGGAAACGCGTGCTACTGTCTTGGGTTATGTGCAACGCGGCGGAATCCCAAGCGCTTCAGATCGCATTCTTGCCACCAGTTTTGGCACTGCGGCAGCTAATCTTCTTGCCAGCGGCAAATACGGCCGCATGGTTGCCCTTCTTGGGAACGACATAGGTTCTGTAGATTTAAGCGTCCCCGAAGGAAAAGTAAAAAACGTACCAGCCGACCATTTCATGATTGACTCAGCCAGAGCAGTCGGCACCTGTATGGGCGATTAGTTATTTAAGCCCCTCTTTTAAGCGAAATGAGGGACAATTAGCACCGGTTGAGCGAAACACTTCATAAGACGGTAAATTAACGCACTTAATGGAAAAGATATCACATCCACGCGGAAAGTCCGTATCCCAGGTAACCTTAAAATGAGCGCACTTCAAACAATTTGGCGGCCGCGAAGGAAGTTGTATTGTATCATAAAACGAATCACCCATATTACTAAATATACAAAAGGTTTTGGCAGGCTGCAAGCTAGAGAGAAGGCATACATTTCCGAAGTGAACCTGTCGATAATGAATTGGAGGAGTGTCCCTTTTGCACATTTTTAAAGACTTTAAGCATAAATTTACCACAGATCCGTATTTTAAATTTCGGACAATATCCATCTGCCTGGCAATTTTACTGGGAATTTGCAGTATTTTACTTGTTTTTTTACTGTTTGGCGTCCTTTTTGGAGTAGGATTTTCACCAAATGTTTTAGGTTTATTTTTTGCTCAATCTTTTGGAATTCTTTCCTTGTTGATTCCGGCTTATTTAGCCTATGCTGCTTTTATATTAGCAGATCCAAAGTGGCGTCCAGACAGAATATTCATCCTTATTTGTTTAATTATACCGTTTTTTACTCTTGCTGTTGGGTATTCATTTATCAATGATTTTGAAGAACGATCGTTACAATCCGGCTTTTTAAACTTTACCGGAAAAACCGGCTTTAGTATGCTCATTATTTTTATTACCGTAATTGAAGTTCTATTTATACAGGTACTAAAAAAAATGTTATTTAACAAAGAAGATGGCAAATTCAAAACCCGTGCAGGCTTCCTTCCGCCGCCGTCTGAAGCTCCCATTCAGCAAGACGAAAATTTTTCGTATCAAGTTGCCAGACAAAATTATTTTGAAAAGGATGTAGAAAAAAATATAATAGAAGCGCCCATTGTTTCCATTGTATCAGAGACTGACTTAATGATGCATCATGAAACATCAGAAGAAAGTGATGTTGAAGAACTGGATGCTGAAACTTCAGATAATGAAGATGAAGAAAAGGAAACCGAAATTGAAGACAGCGATGCCGTAACGAGCGCTGCAAGCGTTGCACGCTTGCTTGAAGAAGCGGAAGCTGCCGCCGCCGCTCATGCAGAGCAGGTTCGAAGCAGAAAAACCGGCAGTACCCGTTATAAAAAATACAATGTTCCTGTTGATATTTTAAACGAATACCCGGACGGCGAATATTGGGTTATCGATCAGGCTACAAAAGATGCTGCAATTGCTTTAAAAGAAACTCTTGAAGAATTTAAAATTCAGGCGGAAGTAACCGGAATAAGAAAAGGCCCTGTTATTACAATGTTCGAAATTCTTCCTGCTCCCGGAGTGAAGCTTTCTAAAATTGTTGGATTGCAGGACAATATTGCTCTGCGTCTTGCCGCATCTTCGGTACGAATTGTCGCACCCATTCCAGGAAAACACGCAGTAGGTATCGAAGTACCCAATGCAAAACGTAATATCGTTTCGTTTAAGGAAATAATCGAACATGAATTGCAGTCGGAAAAAAAGATGGAACTTCCGGTTGTCATGGGAAAGGATATCACAGGCGAAGCGCAAACTGTTGATCTTGTTCAAATGCCGCACATTTTGATTGCAGGTGCAACCGGCTCGGGAAAATCGGTTTGCGTCAATTCGATTATACTTTCGTTACTGTATCAGCTTCATCCGGCACATTGCAGGCTTATGCTTATTGACCCAAAAATTGTTGAATTAAAACTGTACAATGACATTCCGCATTTGTTGACGCCGGTAATCACCGAATCCAAAAAAGCGTTTCAGGCTCTTCAATATTGTATTTACGAAATGGAAAGGCGTTATGCCTGTCTGGATTCGATGGGGGTACGCGACATACGCAGTTACAACCGGCGTATCAAGGAAAAAAATGTTGCGCAGGAGCACATGCCGTACATCGTGGTTGTCATTGACGAGTTTGCCGACTTGATGACAACCACAGGCAAGGAACTTGAGTCCACTGTAGCAAGGTTAGCCGCCATGAGCCGCGCAGTTGGTATTCACCTGGTACTTGCAACCCAGCGTCCATCGATAGATGTAATCACCGGCCTCATCAAAGCGAATATTCCCAGCCGCATCGCCTTCATGGTTGCCAGCAAAACCGACAGCCGTATCATTATTGATATGGTTGGGGCGGAAAAACTTTTAGGCAAGGGTGACATGCTCTACTCTGGGGTTGTTGACCCATTCCCCATTCGTATGCAGGGCGCATTTGTTTCCGAAGAGGAAGTTGAGGCAGTCGTTGAGCATGTGAAAACCTTTGGCGCACCTGATTACATAGACGAAGAGATCTTTTATGAAGAGGAAGAAGACGATTCATCCATGTCGCTCTTTTCCGATGGCGGCGACCCATTATACGAAAAAGCTCTTGAAATTGTAATGCAGCAAGGAAAAGCCAGCGCCAGCTTCATTCAACGCCGTTTAAAAATCGGGTTTAACCGCGCTGCCAGGTTGATTGACGAAATGGAACACAACGGAGTTGTCGGCCCGGCTCAAGGCTCAAAACCAAGAGAGCTAATACGGAGTTTTGGGATTTAACCTGTAATTTTCCCTGTAAAAAGGTGTTGTAACCTCATGATTTTCCATGCAAAAAGGTGTTGTGAACATCAAATATTCCCTATAAAAAGGTGTTGTGAAACGTCAATTTTCCCTTGAAAAAGGTGTTAATTAAGAGTATAATTCATATTATATGCAAAGAAGAGCAATTGAATCATTAAATAACTGGAAAAATTCGCAAAATAGAAAACCTTTATTGTTAAAAGGGGCTCGTCAGGTTGGTAAAACATGGTTAATGAAAGAATTCGGGAAGAAATCCTTCTGGAATAATGTGTATATTGATTTTTATAATAATGAGCAGGCCAGGAGAGTATTTGACGGCGATCTTGAAGTCAGGCGTATTATCAATGAATTGGTTTTTATCTCTGGTGAGCAAATTATTCCCGGGCAAACACTTATCATTTTTGATGAAATACAGGAGTGTAACAGGGCGCTTAATTCCTTAAAGTATTTTTGCGAAGAAGCTCCCGAATATCATATTGTTGCGGCAGGCAGTTTTTTGGGTATTGCAATACACGAAAACGAATCCTTTCCGGTGGGGAAAACCGATGGTTTTACCATCTACCCCATGACCTTTGCCGAATTTTTGGAAGCGTTAGACGAAAAACAATTGCTTGAAGCAATCAAAAAACGTGATCCGCGTCTTTTGGAATTGGTAAAAATAGATATGGTAAAACACTTAAAGTATTACTTTTATACAGGTGGTATGCCCGAAGTAGTTTTAAGCTTTTCCAAAGAAAAAAACTTTAAGAATGTCCGTTCTATCCAAAAACGAATTATCTCTGATTATGAAGATGATTTTTCCAAGCACACTGGAATGGTATCTTCGGAAAAAGTTATCCGTCTTTGGAATTCCATTCCCCGTCAACTTGCCAAAGAAAACAAAAAGTTTGTTTACGGCGATGTAAAAACCGGCGCAAAATCCAGAGATTATCGTTCTTCCCTTTTTTGGCTTGTCAGATGCGGTCTTGTGTATGAGATCAGCCGGATTTCGCTGCCCCATTACCCTTTGGTTTCTTACGCAGAACCGGAACATTTTAAAATGTACATGCTGGATGTAGGGCTGCTTTCCGCCATTGCCGGTCTGGATATTAACGCTTTTCTGGATCGCGACGCTGCCGTTTTTGATCATTTTTTTGGAGCGCTTGCAGAACAATACGTGCTTCAGGAACTAAAAGCTAATGCAGACATCCCTATTTTTTACTGGGCAAGAGAAGGTTCAGCCAAAGCGGAAGTGGATTTTGTGATACAAATGGGGGATAAGGTTATCCCGCTGGAAGTTAAAGCGGAAAAAAACCTAAAGGCAAAAAGCCTAAAAGTTTACACCGATTTTTACAAACCCCAAATTGTTATCATTTCGTCGCTGGAAGATTTAAAACAAAGAGACTCCTCAAGTGGTTTTGTTTGGGATATCCCTTTGTACATGATTGGAAAATTGGCAGAGGTTCTCGCTATATGATTTTCATAATATATTAATCCTCTATACTATAACGCTTCCGAAATTTCAAAACAGTAATTGCCAAGTCTTTCGATGCGGCGTACCAGATCGATAAAAAGAAGTTCTGTTTTTACATCTTTGCCTGCTTCAATGCGCTTGCGTCCCAATTTGTGCAGCTTTTTGCGATTTTTATCGATTTTCTTTTCAAGTTTGATGGCTTGGTTTTTTGGATCCGGTATTGGATTACGTCCAAGTTGATTTTCCAGCAAGGCTAAAAATTCTTCAACGTATCCAACGTATGGAATTAGTTCGTCCATTTCTTTGGTTTTAAACACACGGTTTTTTCGTACGCTTCTTTCCAATACACGGCTGATGGTGTAACACTCATCGCTCATTTCTTCGAGAGTTACAATTATTCTAAGCAAAGATGAAACGCGGCTTTTGGTATGGGGGGCAGGTTTAAAAATGGAATCAATCACTTTTGATCCGACAGATCTTGAACGGCGTGATGTGTTTTCTGACATACTAAACTCAGTTAAAAAACTGCTTAGTTCATCACGCATTTCGTCTATGTATTCTTCTTTTCTTTTTAGTTCGGCACAGAGCGCTGTGGTGTTTTCTTCGTTATTGCCGTTTTCTTCATTTAGATTACGTAACACTGTCGAAAAACGGGAATACATGAACGAAACAATACCCGCCATATCGGAGATTTCTTTTTCTGCGCGCATAATATTAAATTCCGGCGAATCAGTATTGCCTGTTAAAAGATATTCAAATTTATAATGCTCAACTTCATCTTTCTTTTCTGTTTTCCTGGCAGGAAGAACAAATGTTATAAACTTTGCAAATTGATTTACAAAGGGCAGAAAAACAATCGTATTTATAATATTATATGTAGTATGAAGTCCTGCAATATGAAGAGGTATTGCATCATTGTAAGGACCTGCGACCCAGGGATCTCCTGGCAAAATCATGTTAACCAAGTTGAGCAGTGGTATCAACAATGGAAGCGCCCAGATTAGGCCGATAATATTGAACATGACATGGACAAGTGCGGCTCGCTTTGCATTTATATTTCCGGCAAGAGAAACCAAAACTGCATTAAGGACAGTACCAAGATTAGCGCCCATAACCATCCCGGCCGCCATTTCATAGTTAATAATATCCTGAAAGGCAAGTGCCATAATTAAAGTGATGGAAGCAGAGGAAGAATTTATAATTATCGTCATTATAAAACCTATGCCTACACCAATTAAAATCGCCAGCACTCTGCTGTGTCTTAGTGCGCCAATTGCATCAAAGTTAAAAACATCATTTACGTTGGCCATTCCGGAGGTAAGAAAATGGAGTCCAAGAAACAAAAATCCAAAGCCCATAAAAAAATCACCGATACTTCTGTATTTCCACTTTATAATACTGATGATAAAACCAATGCCAACTGCCGGTAATGCAAGAGCATCGATGCTTATCTTAAATCCAAGAATCGAGATTATCCATCCTGTCAGCGTTGTTCCGATATTTAAACCGAATATCACTCCGATGGATTGCGTCAGGGTGATAAGCCCTACATTCACAAAGGATACAATAATGACAGAAAATGCCGTTGAAGATTGAATGATGGCAGTAGCAGTAAAACCGGTAAGGACGCCGATAAAACGGTTGCCGGTCATAAAATTAAGCGTTTTTCGCATCCGGTCGCCGGCGCTTTTCTGCAGGCCGTTGCTCATTGTTTTCATGCCAAACAGAAACATGCATAAGCTGCCAATCATGCGCAGCGTAAGGGTAAATGTATCCATAACACATATATTATAATAGTAGAGGGTTTGTTTCCAGATAGAGAAATACCAATTTAAACATTTTTTAGTTTACTTGGGGAGCCGGTAGTCTATGTAATGAGAGGTTTTTCTGCCTGTTATTGCGCTCCAACATGATGACAATTATCAATTTTTGTACTATAATTAAAAAATGACACTTTGCAACCTTGTGGCTGAAATGGGAAAAGCGCTGCCCCTTGGAGCATCACTTGTAAATGACGGCGTTAATTTTGCGGTTTTTTCCAGACACGCAACGGCTGTTGCGCTTATCATTTTTGAATCCGCAAATCCCGACAGCCCTTGGGTGGAAATCCCTCTTGATAAAAGAGAGCATAAAACCGGAAACATTTGGCATTGTTTTATCAGCGGGCTTAGGGCTGGAACATGTTATTTGTACCGTGTAGATGGCCCTCATCATCCAGAGAAAGGACATCGCTTTAATCCTCATAAAACATTGCTTGATCCTTATGCAAAAGCTTTAACCGATATCAGCAATTGGGATTTTGGGGAAAATGCGGGTTATGATCCCGAAAAACGGGGCAGCGATTTAACATATTCAAACGATGATATTGCAAATCAGCCTCGCTGCATTGTAGTTGACGATAACTTTGACTGGCAGGGTGATACGCCTCTCAATTATCCTTTAAGATTCAGCGTAATTTATGAAACCCATGTTAAAGGCCTCACAGCTCATCCAAATTCGGGAGTAAAATATCCGGGAACATATCGCGGAGTAATCGAGAAAATTCCTTTTTTTAAGGATTTAGGAATTACAAGTCTTGAGCTTTTACCTGTTTTTGAATTTAACGAAAACGAAATAATCCGGCACAATCAGCGAACAGGAGAAAAGCTGACAAATTACTGGGGTTATTCTACAGTGGCTTTTTTTTCGCCAAAAGGATCTTTTGCATCGGATAAAAGTCCCGGAGGGCAAGTTAACGAATTCAAAGAGATGGTAAGGGAATTGCACAAAGCAGGAATCGAAGTGATTCTTGATGTTGTGTTTAATCACACAGCCGAAGGCAATGAACTTGGACCGACACTTTCTTTTCGCGGACTTGATAATTCTATCTACTACATATTAAACGAAAACAAACGTCACTATCAAAATTATTCCGGCTGCGGTAATACTGTAAATTGCAATCATCCGGTTGTGCGGACTTTCATCATGGATTGTCTGCGTTACTGGGTTGTGGAAATGCATGTTGACGGATTCCGTTTCGATTTAGGCTCGATACTTGGGCGTGATCAATCAGGGCATATCATGGAAAATCCTCCCATGCTGGAACAAATTGCAGAAGACCCAATATTAAGTTCCACAAAAATAATCGCAGAAGCCTGGGATGCAGGCGGCGCTTATCAGGTGGGCTGGTTTCCGGGCGGACGCTGGGCCGAATGGAACGACAAATATCGTGACAATGTACGCAAATACTGGCGCGGTGATCCAAAGGAGACTCGTCAACTGGCCACTCGTATTGCCGGCAGTTCTGATCTTTATCTGCGGGATGGCCGGAAACCTTTTCATTCGATAAATTTTATAATAAGCCATGATGGCTTTACAATGAACGATCTTGTTTCGTATAACACCAAACACAACGAAGAAAACGGCGAAAACTCAAGAGACGGCAGCGACAATAACATCAGTTACAATTACGGGATCGAAGGCCCCACTTACGATCCGGTAATTAACAATATTCGTCTGCGGCAAATGAAAAACTTTTTTACAACATTGATGATTTCTTTGGGTACACCGATGGTTCTTGGCGGAGATGAATTTGCACGTACTCAAAATGGCAACAATAATGCATATTGTCAGGACAATGAAATTTCGTGGTATGATTGGTCTTTGCTGGAAAAAAACGCCGATTTATACCGTTTTGTCAAAGAAATGATTGCTTTCCGTCTTCGTCATCCCGGTTTTATGCGTCCCGAATTTTATACCGGAAGGGGCGGCGATTACAGAGCCATCCCTGACATAAGCTGGTTCGACGAAAAAGGCCACAGTCCAAATTGGGATAACGTTGGTTCTAAATTAGCGCTGCGTTTACTTGGCAGCAAAGCGGAAACATTAGCCGACCGCGATGGCAACGATTTTTACATAATGTTTAATCCCGATGTTGATCCTTATTCTTTTGTGATTGCAGCTCCTCCGTCCAAAAAAGAATGGCGGCGTGCAGTGGACACAGCATTGTTTTCTCCAAATGATATTCTTTTACCCGGAAACGAAGAACGTCTTTCCTCTCAACAAAATTATCCGGTTAAAGCCCGCAGCGTTGTTGTTTTAATTTCCAATGAAATAAATTTAGGATAAAATCATGGATAACAGCAGGTTTATTTTTGGAGTTGATCTTGATGGCGTAGTAGGTGATTTTTACAGCGCAATAAGGAATATAGCTGCCGAATGGCTGGATAAACCTCTTGAATCGTTAACCACCGAAGTTTCTTTTGGTCTTAATGAATGGGGTATAGACGATTACGGCGGCTACGAAAGGCTTCACCGTTATGCGGTAGAACAGCGTAAAATATTTCATAACATGGAGCCAATTGCAAATGCTTCGGCAATTCTTCGCAAGTTATCCAATCAGGATATTCGAATCCGTATCATTACGCACCGGCTCTTTTTAAAGTATTCTCATCGCACATCGATAACGCAAACAGTTGACTGGCTTGATAAATACGATGTTCCCTATTGGGACATTTGCTTCATGAATGACAAAGGCGCTGTTGGCGCGCACGTTTACATTGACGATGCTCCGGCGAACATCACGAATCTGCGCAAACAGGGATGTAATACAATTGTGTTCAGCAATTCAACAAACCGCGATTTCCCCGGCCCCCGCGCCAACGATTGGTTTGAAGTTGAACGTTTGGTAATGGAAGCCCGCGAAGAATGGCGTACAGGCACAGTAGGATTGTTTGGCGTTTAGTGAAAAAAATCATATTAACAACAATAAACGCTAAATGGATTCACCCATCTCTTGCGTTACGCCTCCTTAAAGCAAATCTTGGCCCTCTTGAAGAAACTTGCCAAATCATGGAGTTTGCCCTGCGCCAACCGTTAAGCGAAAAAACCGCGCCGCTGCTTGCCGCCTTTGCTTCCGGTGATCGTCCGCAAATTCTTGGAATATCCGTTTCAATTTGGAACCACACAGCGACAATTGAACTATTGGAAGAGCTGGAAAAAAGCTGGAGTAATACGCAGGTGCAAAAACCAATCATAGTGCTGGGCGGCCCCGAAGTTTCGCACTTATCGCCGGAAGCAAACATTTTTAAGTATGCAGATTACATCATATGCGGAGAAGGCGAAACCCCATTTAGATTATTGTGTGAAGATATCCTGGCAGGAAAAAACAATATTCTGCGAGTGGGTGCAGAAAACCCCGCTCGCCCGCAGTACTTTATCTATAATTTTTCAGAAGACCTTAACACAACGAAAACCGCATACCATCTATACACCAACGAAGATCTTGCAAAAAAGCTAATCTACGTTGAATCAAGCCGGGGCTGCCCCTTTAGCTGCGATTTTTGCCTGAGTGCC
>JAITFY010000138.1 GCA_031281025.1 Treponema sp.
CTGTCGCGCCGTAATAATGAGGACAAGCTCCGAAACAAACCGCCTAGTCAATGCTCCTATATTGTGTGTATCAACCCATACATTAGTTACTATTTTGCTTACTTCTCATCGTTTTTAAAGAAGTGATAGTATTAAAACGTTTCGAGATTTCGAATCCTTGTGTTGAGCGGCAATGCAATTGCCGCTCAACACAAGCGTACAAGAAAGTTCACACATCTAAAGTCAGGGTTGTATATGCTTTATTATGTGTTATTTATAGTTATTTAATTAGGATTCAATGTCAGGATAAAAGCGTTCAGAAGAAACATACAGCGTTTTCTACTGCGGATTACTTCACTACAAATGACGGGGTGTAACAATTTGATGCGCCCAAATTCAGGTGCATTTATCGATGTCAAATTCCTATTCAAATGAATTGACATTTTCCCTGACAAATCAGGCGCTATTGGTCAGAGGAGGCATTTTGAGGAAGTCAATAACTTTAGACCATTGCTTATTTTTTTCAATTACACGTAAGCGGAGCATATTTTTTGCACCATTAATACTCCAGCGTTGGCCGGAGAGTTTCATTCTCTTTTGTACGACCGTTCGATTGGCTGATTCAATGGCGCCACTGCCGATAAGACCACAACCAATATCTTTATATTTACTGTATTGCATCCGCCCCTTATTGTTTTGGTAATAGTTGATTATCGTTCTCTTTGCCTCTTCTTTGCCCGGGACTGCACGAATATTGTCAATAACCGTTTCCACTTCGGAAGCAAGCAGCAGTTCTTTTTGTTTTTCACACCACTGTTTTTTTTCGGAATCGTCAGGGAATGCTTTGTCGGCAAATGCGTACAAGTATTCCATCGCATGGTAGAAATCAAGAACGGAAACGGAAAACGGATATTTATCATATATCCATTCCCGTATCCAGGTGGCGCCATCGTTAATGAACACCAAACGGTTTTTCAACTCCCCGTATGAATCAATCACGCCTCCCAACTTTTCACAAAAGTCCACACTCGAACCGAAGTGGCCGACATATTGAGAATTTAACATATAAGAAGTATCCGTGTTGGGATTTAAACAGTCGGCATCCCTGAACAGCCGGCCTAATTTTACCTCTTTCCATGGTTCTTCATTTTTTCGTGTGAGTATCATTGAACCATCCATTTCAACATACAAAACTTCTTTGTTTGATAATGGCGGCAGGGTACGCTCAGCACGGAGATCCTCTTTCTTGAGGGATTCGGACACATGCTCCGTAACGCGATATATTTGGGATGGACTGACCTTCACAGAAGTGTATTTCTCCAATATTTCCTCACACCTTACATAACAGTCCAACTGACCTGCATAGACCATTAATTCCTGCATGTAGGGACTGATACCAAAACCGAATTTCCGATTTTGCATGTAACGGTGAGACTTCAATACATCTATTTCACCGAAACGGGTCAGCGTTTTTTTTTTCGCCTGTTTTCAGTCACAGAACCTTCTCCAAGTTGTTTTTCCATGTATTCACATGACATCTTTCGCATAATCGCTTCCAAATCTTTTTCGTAATCATAAAAAGTGGGCGCTTCCTTTAAGGATTCAAGTTCCTTATAATATCCTTCCGCAAAGGATAAAAATTCTTCTTTGTTCATTTTTTAAATATTTTGAAGTTTGTACAAAAAAATATAACCGCCTTATATAATTGCGTATATTCTCATTCATGATAACCGGAAATGTCAAATTAAAACAATATTTTGTAATCGAAAATATCTCATAATCAATGCTTTTCATTTTCTATCGGATTTTGGGGATTGGGCGCCTTTCTTTTTTTACCTGACTGGGCTTCTTCGGATACGCCGGCTTGGGCATGATTGATTCCACCCAATTGATGAAAAAGACGCTGGCAGGTT
The DNA here is from genome assembly GCA_031281025.1 of Treponema sp. Classification (GTDB taxonomy): domain Bacteria; phylum Spirochaetota; class Spirochaetia; order Treponematales; family Breznakiellaceae; genus WQXQ01. Next base: position 1,893 of record JAITFY010000138.1, read on the forward strand.
CTTGTTCTCATGATAATCCCATAATGTGCCGTAATGTATGCGGATAAACTTTTACCATTCCATTTATTGCAGGTAAAGCCATGCTTTTCGGGAGATTCGACAATAACCGAACGTAACTCCTGACGTTGTATTTCCGATAAACGCGACGGACGGCCAGATTGTTTTTTGCTGCGCAAACTTTCAATATTACCGCTCTCATTGATCCGCTTTATCCAGTTGCTTATCGTGCGGGGGGAATGACCCAACAATAAGCCTATGCTGTCACAACTCTCCGCCTCCTTTTCTGTAAATAATAATAGTGCATGAAGCCTGTGAATGTATTTGGCCTCATCGTTCCCGCTAAAATACAATTGAATCTGCTCTTTGATGTTTTCACTTCTGCTTACAGTTAATCGCTTCATGTCATTTTTTTGCCGCAAAGGTATTATTTCTTTTTCATATAAGCAATTATATTAGGCGTTATTTTATTATTATCGTTTTTTTTGTTCTTCTCATCTTTTTTACTTCAGATACCTGCTTGATCTCTGACTGTTATGGCTGTCCGACATAAAGGAAGAATCTTAAATAAAAACGCTTCCTTAAAAAAACTGAAACTATCGCTTGATAGAAAATTAGTATGAGACAATTTGATTGGATTCACCCTTCTTCACCGTTCGATTGGATTACAAATCCATATACGTAAATCCATTCGAATTATAAATCAGAATGAACAAAAACACCCGCGACAAATTGAAATGCACCCTGAATATTTGTTTTTTATAAACAACAATAAAGTAAGTAAACGTTTTTTATAAACAACTTATTTTGCTTTTAAATGAGTGTTGTTCTCATTCTTCAAACAGTTCGTATTT
>JAITFY010000169.1 GCA_031281025.1 Treponema sp.
TTAAGTATATATACAATTTTAATTGCATTTATACCAATGCTTATGAATACAGGTGGTATTGCAGGTTCTCAAACATCCACCTTGATCATTCGTGGAATGGCAGTGGGCGAAATATCCAAAAGGGATATCTTTGTTATATTATGGAAAGAAATTCGAGTTGGAGTGCTTTGTGGAATTGGTCTTGGACTGGTAAATTTTATCAGGATTTTTATTATGAACAATATGGATGTAATGTTATGCTTTACCATTACTCTTTCATTGTTCTGTACGATTCTTGTATCAAAAATTACAGGAAGCCTTTTGCCAATTTTTGCAAAGCGCATAAAAATCGACCCGGCAATTATGTCAGCTCCTTTATTAACAACTATCGTTGACGCTGTCTCATTGATTATTTATTTTTCGATCGCAAGGCTGCTTTACATCTCTTAATGTTTACCGATGTCCACTGCCACCCTTTTGATTTATCACAATTTTTTCCGCAATTTGAACAAAAACGAAGACAGCTCAAGGTACTTGCCGCAGCAAGCTCCTGTAGTGTTGAAGAATTTACCCATAACGAAACAATAGCCCGTAACGCTCAATTGGACGGCTTTACGCCTTTGCTGCCGTATTTTGGCATACATCCGCAGCAATTGGAAGTTAGAAATGAGAAATTAGAAATTGGAAATGAAAATCTTTTGGAAATAATCGATATGCTTGCAAAAGAAAAGCGAATTGCCGCAATAGGGGAATGTGGGTTTGATTTATACAATGACAATTTTAAAAAAACTGAAAAAATGCAAGAGTCATTTTTTTCTGCACAAATTGAAATAGCTCTAAAACATGATCTTCCTGTTGTTTTGCATGTCCGCCGTGCCATGCATAAAATATTTGCTGCTGCAAAAGATTTGTCAAAGTGCAGAGCTGTTGTTTTTCATTCATGGTCCGGCACACTGGAAGAAGGACAATCACTCTTGCGCCGCGGAGTGAATGCGTTTTTTTCGTTTGGCAATACAATTAAACTTAATCATAAGCAGGCAAAGCGAAGCTGCGCATTTCTTGCGGCAGATAGACTTTTGACAGAAACAGATGCTCCCTATCAGCCCCGTCTTGGACAGGCCTTTTCGTTATGGGCAGATATACCCCTTATCATTGAAGCAACCTGTGCCCTTCGTTATGAAGCGGGAAATAACATTAGTGCAAAAGAGCTGGAAAATACAATAGAAAACAATTTCAAGAAAATATTTTATTACAATTAATGTTATCAACTCCCCAGCTCATATTCTGCAAGTTTTCTAAGCAGCGTTTTGCGTCCTATATCCAGTATTTCTGCGGCTTTGCTTTTGTTTCCCTTGCAATGAGAAAGCGTCTCTTGAATAATTATTCTTTCACAATCGGCCATGTTTGAACCTATTTTTATATTTATCATTCCGTCATCGGAAACTGAACGAAAAGCCGGCGGAAGATCATCTACTGTTACAATATTTGATTGACACATAACAACTGCGCTTTCTATACAGTTGCGTAATTCACGGATATTACCCGGCCAATCGTAAACATAAAGACGAGAACGTACCTTTTCGTGAATTGTATCAATTGATTTACCGTTTTCCTGTGCAAATTCATTTAAAAAAGCCGCTATTAAAAGGGGAATATCGTCTTTTCTTTCGCGCAAGGAAGGCACATGAATATTTACCACATTCAAACGGAAAAATAAATCTTCCCGGAAATTGCCTTTTTCTATTTCTGCTTTTAAATCTTTATTTGTAGCTGCGATAATTCTAACATCAACTTCTATGGTTTTTTCTCCGCCAACTCTTTCGAATTTCTTTTCCTGTAAAACCCGCAGCAGCTTAATCTGGATATTCGGATCGATCTCGCCTATTTCATCAAGGAACAGCGTCCCGCCGCAGGCAAGTTCAAAGCGGCCTTTTCTCTGTGTTACAGCTCCTGTAAAAGCTCCTTTTTCGTGTCCAAAAAGCTCGCTTTCCAAAAGTGATGCAGAAAGAGCTGCACAGTGTACCTTTACAAGCGGTTTATCTTTACGCGAAGAAAGTTCATGTATCGCATCTGCAACAAGTTCTTTTCCAACACCAGATTCTCCTGTAAGCAGGATCGAAGCTTTTGTAGCTGCCACTTTATTAATTGTATTAAAGATTTCCCGTATATTACGCGAATTGCCGATAATCGATTTAAATTGTTTTTTACGTTCAAGCTCTTCTGCCATCTGCCGGTTTTGAAAAAACATTTCTCTTGTTGCAAGAGCTCGTTTAATTTTTAAAGAAAGATGATCAAGGTCTATAGGTTTGGAAAGAAAATCCCATGCGCCATTATGCATTGCTTTTACGGCTATATCAATTGTACCGTGCCCTGTCATAATAATAACCGGAAACCCGGGTGATTGTGAAAGAATACGCTTCATTAATTCTTCGCCGCTTAATTGAGGCATTTTTAGATCGGTTATGACTAAATCAATATCACCATTACTGAAGAGTTTCCATCCTTCATCGCCGTCTTTGGCGCAAATAACTTCATAACCATCTTCACTTAAATGCTCAGCAAGGCCTTCACGGATATTTTTTTCATCATCTATTACAAGAAGGCGAAATTTCAATTTGTTCCTCCTTTTTTATCATACGTTATCAAGCGCATTTCTTTTTGTTGTACCGGTAATATAATCCGGAAATTAGATCCGGTACCAGGCTCGGAATCAACATTTATCTCGCCTTTATGTTCCCTGATAATTTTAAAAACCTGCGTAAGTCCCAATCCGGTTCCGGTTTCCCTTGTACTAAAATACGGTTCAAATATTTTTTCAAAATGATCTTTACTTATTCCTATGCCGGTATCACAAACAGATATTCTAATTTCATTTTCAAATAAATTTGTTGATATTGTAAGTACACCGCCATCAGCCATTGCAGATTGTGCATTTGTTATAAGATTAAGCATAGCTTGCTTCATATAACGCTCATCCATTAATATATCAGGAATATTTTCGTCCAGCTCAAGCAGACATAGTATTTTTGACTGCTCAAACTCCGGGCGGACAAATTCAACTAATTGAGAAATTATTTTATTCAAATCGCCCATTCGTAATTCCAAATCCATAGGCCTTACTGCAAAAAGAAAATCAACAACTATATTATTTAAACGTTCAATTTCTTCATTAAATACATTAAAGTACTTTTCTATTTTACTTTCAAAACAAAAAGTTTCTGGAATCTTTTTCTTTGTCAAGGATTTTTTTAGAAGCTGAAGATGTATCGAAATGGAAGCCAGTGGATTTTTGATTTCGTGCGCAACGCCTGCTGCCAGAGTTGTAAGGCTTGCAAGGTTTTCTGCCCTTCTAAGCCGGGATTCTTCTTTTCGTTTTTCGGTAATATCTTCGACATAAATCAAGGTTCCAGTTACACGTTTTTCCTGAACAAGCGGGACAACATTAATGGAAAGTAATTTATTTATTCCTTTGTGCATTATATCAATTTCTTTATCAGTTATATTATCTTTGCTGGAAATTATTTCCTTAAAACAATCAGAAAGATTTTCATCCATAATTGATGTCGATATATGCGCTCCTTCATTGTAATCAATGGGAAGCAGCCGCTGAGCACATTTATTAACCATAACTAATTTTTGCTGATCATCACAAACAAGTATTCCAACATTTATTGAATCTGATACTGTTTCAAGAATACCAAGCTGGTTTACAGCCGAAATTAAAAGACTGCGGTGCTGTTCGATATCAAGTTTATCCAGTTTTTTTATTGCACTCCGGAAAAATTGAACCATATTTTTACCTGTTTAACCTTAATTTATTGCCTTTTTTACATTATAAAAAAGCGCTTCCATTGCAATATTTATATTAATATTTAAAATATCAACTGCTGTTACTGTTTCGTTTATGTATTTTTTAAAAATATCACAGTAAATAATAAAATGAGGATTTTTAATGGAACGGACTGATTCACATAACATATCCAGGCAAATATTCATAAAACCACAAAATGACTCATTTTTAAAATTTCCGGCTTGTGCAAGGATAGTTTTTACGGCAACTGCGCTATTTACCGGGTATTCCAGTTTAATACTGTCTGCCATTAACGAATAATTTTTTGTTATTGTATTAACAAAAAAAGAAATGTTGGGGTTATCGATATTTTTCTTTGAATGACCAATTATTCTTGACATGGAAACAATTAACCATGCAGCAAGCGGATATATCTTATCTGTACTTTGCGGCATAAATGATTTTAGATATGCTGTTAAAAGCGAACTTTGCGCCTGGGGATATTTTTCATCTGCATTATCCTTAAAAACAAGACGGATAACTTCTTTTTCTGATTTAATATCTCTTTTAAAGAAACGATATTGCCTTAATCTGGAAAGAATAGTTGGAATTATTTCTTCTCGTCTTTGCGCCGTTAATATAATACTTGCAGTAGAAGGCGGTTCTTCCAGAAGTTTTAAAAGTGAATTAGATGCTTCTTCCCTCATATTATCTGCGTTTTCTATCAGCAATATTTTATGCTTTCCGTTAGGTGTAAGATTACACCATAATGAAGCACGTCTTATATAATCAATTGGAATCACAGAGCCCAGTTTACTTTCTTTTTCCAGAGTATATGCATCATTTACAAGAGAGCTGCTAATTTTTTCAAGATGCTCTTTTTCACATACTTCTGCATTAAGTGCAGAAAATTCACTTAATTTTTCATCAAATGACCGTAAAACCGGTGCAATTTTTTTAAAATTCGGATCATCTTCCATCAGAATTGGAGAAAAACGAATCTGGAGTTTGCGAAGCGAACGGTAAAACAGCAGTTTGGCATTAGGTGTTGTATGATTATTCAAAAAAGCAAACCTGCATGCCGCAATTTCTGCAGAAAAGGATTTATTTCCAAGTATCAAAATATCGTCATGTATCAGATAACGGTGTCTTGTACAGGAATAACAGGAACATTTCCATATTGCGCTCTGCTCGCATGAAAGGACGCGTGCCAGTTCAAGAGCAGCGCTGCCTTTTCCGCTGTTGTTAGGGCCGTAAAACAGCATGGAAGGAGCATTACAACCCGATAAAATATCATCCTGTAATTGTTTAACTGCATTTTGATCTATTATATTTTCAAACATTTGCGATACTCTCGATTCCTGTTATATAAGGCAATAAAAGATTTGCAAAATAGCTGTCTTCCAAAATTATAGACGAATCAAAAAACGGTTGTATACGCAATAAGAATAAAATCAGGCTGACCAACACTATTCCTTCTGCAAATCCAAAAAAAATCCCAAAAAATTTGTCAACATTACCAAGACGAATTCCCTGTATTATTCCTTTTAATAAAATTTCCAAAAGTTTAATAATAATAAATACGATAAGGAAAAGAGCAATAAAGGCAATTACCTCTGGAATAATTTCCAATTCCGGCCAAAAATTTTCTCTTATAAATTCAGCTCCGTTTTTGTATAAAAACAATGATGCCAAAAGCCCAAATACAAATCCTGACATATTAAGAAACTCACTGATTATGCCTTTTAAAAAGCAGCGAATCATAAGTAAGATAATCAGCAATAAAAAGACAACATCCATTACATTAAAATTCATTGTTTTTCCCTTTTATTTTATCTATTTCCTGCAATAAAAAACCAGCAATTTTTTGTGCGCCGCCGCTTTTTCCAATATTCCCGGATGATACAGCCATTGCCTTTCTTTTTTCTGTATCATTTGCCAGCTCGTTAATAGCCGTCATTAATTCATTGGTATCAGGTTTTTCACCTAACACAAACGCAGCGCCTGCCTTGTTAAAAAACCTTGCGTTTTCTACCTGATCTCCTCTTGTTCCTGAACCTCTTAATGGAATCAGCAGCATTGGTTTTCCCAAAACTGCCCATTCCCAAATTCCTGCTCCGCTTCTGCCCATCACAAGTTCAGCTGCAGCCATAACATGGGGCATATCCTCTTTGATATACGGATACGGTTTATACCTCTGTGATGCCGGAATATCCCACGAAAGGTTAGGACCTGTTTGATGCACTACGGTATAAACTTTAGTCAACTCTGGCAAAATAGCCCGGATAAGTTCATTTATTTCCGTTGCTCCCTGACTGCCGCCAAGAACCAGAAGAATCCTAACATCATTACCGGATAAACCCAAAAAAGCCCTGCCTTTTGCCGCATCTGCATTGTAAAAGCCGGCACGTACCGGATTCCCTGTTACTGTTACACGATCACTCAAACCGCGTTTAAGCGTTTTTTCGCTGAAGAATTTCTTTGTATCTTCGTAAGCTGTAAAAACCCAACCTCCGGTACGTAATACATAACGTACATTTATTTTTGTGGCAAGTCCCGGACTAAAATCCGACTCATGTGTAAAAGTGCGAATGCCTAAGGAAGATGCAGCTGCACAGGGAGGAACACTTACAAAACCGCCCTTTGAGAAAAGCAATACCGCTTTTTGTTTTTTTAAAATTTTTCGTGCAGCAAAGAAACCACCTGCAATTTTAAATAAATCGACTATATTTTTTAAAGAAAAATAACGCCGGAGTTTTCCAGAAGGCACACCAAAGAATTCAATCCCCGCTTCCTCGACAATAGAACGATCCATACCGGCAGAAGAACCAATCCAGAAAATCCGTGTTTCATGATCTGCAAATTTCTTTTTTAGTTCCATGGCAACTGCCAACCCAGGGTAAATATGTCCTCCAGTGCCGCCGCCGGTAAACGCTATGTTTATCATAATAGAATTACTTTTTAACCAGCTCTGTTAGGTACATATAGTCTCCTGTTACTAAATTACTAAACTTTGCTCTAATACCTGGAACTCAGAAAATAAATTTTCTTTTATATCACTATGTTTTGTTATTCCATATAAATTTCCATTGCGGGTAAAAGAATATAAAACTCCATTGCCTGCATTTTGAAACATATAAGATTGTTTATAATCTATCGCTATACAATTTATTCCAATAAAGGTTGAATTATAAACAGGACCAAATTTATATCTAACCATTTGCCCCTTTACTGCTGTTTTATAATCATCTATGTAATTTTCCGGAGATCTGGGATCATTTTTTCCACATGTAATAATTATCATGTCCGGTTCTTCTTCATTCTTTTTTCCACATGTAATAACCAGACTTTCAAAATCTCCCTCTGCCGATTTTTCATACGAAACTTTATAATTGGAAGGATAAGAAAATGATATTCCTTCCACAGAAAAATTAGGAAACCCATCAATAAATTTTGTTATATTATTGTTTTCGACTGTTTTTGACCCGCATTTGCTGCAAAAGCCTGCATTTTTATTAAGTTGTGTACCGCATTGTTCACAAAATATCATTTTTTCTCCATATTCTAATAATATTATAGTAAATAAACGATAAACCGTCAACTAGAAGTTTTTATATCAGAATCCTTCCTGCGTATTTCCATCCGTTTAATTTTTCCGCTTATTGTTTTGGGCAGTTCCGGTACAAATTCAATTATTCGCGGATATTTGTATGGAGCCGTTACGCGCTTTACATGGTTTTGCAGTTCGCGTATTAATTCGTCTGATGGTTGAAACCCGCGCGCCAAAACAACTGTGGCTTTTACAATCTGGCCCCGCATTGGGTCTTCTGCGGCGGTAACTGCGCACTCAAGCACCGACGGATGTTCCATCAGGGCGCTTTCTACTTCGAATGGGCCGATACGGTAACCTGAGCACTTTATCACATCATCGTTGCGGCCTACAAACCACAGGTAACCGTCGTCGTCCCGCCATGCCATGTCGCCTGTACGATACGTTCCGCCGCTCCAGCTTTTTGCGGTAACGTCCTCGTCTCTCCAGTAGCCGCGAAAAAGCCCCGGGAAATTGGAATCTCCGATTCCTGAATCTCCGATTCCTGAATCTCCAATTCTTGAAGTTTCGTACATGTTTTTTCCCGCTTTTGTGATGCTCATGTTGCCGACAATCCCCTCGTCACAATGCCGGCCTTCTTCGTCCAACAATTTAAGATCAAAAAGCGGTGCGGGTTTTCCCATAGAGCCGGGTTTTACTGCCAGCCACTTAAATACAGCAGCCATAACCGAAGTTTCACTTTGCCCAAAGCCCTCGCAGATTTCAAGACGGGTGAGCTCTTTAAACTTTTTGTAAACTTCCGGGCTTAAAGGTTCTCCTGCTACAGATGTACGGTTGATAAAACTAAAGTCATAGGCACAAAGGTCTTCTTTAATTAAATAGCGAAATACCGTTGCGGGAACACACAAAGTAACCGGACGCAGTCTTTGAATTGCATCTAACATTCCTTTTGGCACAAATTTTTCGGTGTCATAAACACCAATTGCAGCCCCGCAAATCCACTGGCCGTAAATTTTCCCCCATGCAAATTTTGCCCAGCCGGAATCTGTCTGTGTAAGGTGAACGCCATTATCTTCCACGCAGTGCCAGTATTTTGCAGTAACAATGTGGCCTAACGGCAGTGAATGATTGTGAATAACCATCTTTGGCATTCCGGTAGTGCCGGAAGAAAAGTAAATAAGCATGGGGTCTTTTGTAGCCGTCTGGATTCTGTCAAGAACATCGCTGGCTTTTTCGATTTCTGCACGCATATCCAGGTATCCCACAGGAATATTGCTGCCTACAACTGCGATTTTTTCCAGCTTTTTGCAATTTGGAAGCGCCACAGCGATATTTTCCAGTAGTTCATTGTCATCAACTGTAATAAGGAGTTTTACATCGGCTATATTGCAGCGATATTCCAAATCTTTAGACGTTAGCTGATAAGTACCGGGAATGCAAATTGCGCCTATTTTGGAAAGAGCGCACATTAACACCCAAACCTCCAAACGCTGCTTTAAAATTAATTTTACAACATCGCCTTTTTTTATACCTAACGAAATAAACGCATTGGCTGCCTTATCAGAAAGACATTTAATCTGTGCAAAGGAATAACTTTTCATTACTTCGGTATCATCAGTCCAAAGAAGAGCAAGTTTTTGGGGCTGCAATTTAGCCCATTCATCTACGACATCGTAGGCAAAATTAAAATTATCCGGCACATTACAACTGTAATTGTTGTAAAAATCTTCGTAAGAGTCGAATTCTATCTGCGGGCAATAACGTGAAAGTATCTCGTTCATATAAACCTTTTTATTCCTGAATTATTGTTATAAATTTGGCTGTTCCGTTAACAGCACATTGACCATGAGGCAAACGTGCATCAAAATAAATTGAATCTCCGGCAGAAAGAATGTGTTCAACTTTTCCAACAGTTATTTTTATTCTACCTTCAATCACATAATTAAATTCCTGTCCCGAATGAGAAACAGCATCAGCCTGCGGCCGGGAAGAATCAAGAGATACAAGTAACGGCTCCATAGTTCTGCGTTTAAAATTATATGCAAGGCTGGAAAAATCATAACCTGGATAACGTTCAATTTGAACACCCTTACCGCTGCGGCATACTGCCGCGCTGTCCATTCTTGCTTCTTCTCCTGTAAGAAGGACAGTAACATCAGTCCCAAAGCGGTTGGCAATTGTATACAAAACACTGATAGGAATGTCCTGTTCTCCGCTTTCGTATTTATTGTATGTTTCAAAAGGGATATTGGTATCCTTTGCCATATCAAAAACACTTATTCCAAGAATCTCCCTAAATTCTTTTATACGTTCAGGAACAAAAGTTACTTTTTCATTCATAAAAAATACTCCCTCCTATTTTTCTTTATTATTTTATCAGCCAGCGTCTTCTATCAGGTTTTTCATTATATATTCGCGGCGTTCCGGGGTGTTTTTACCCATGTAAAAATTAAGGACTTGCGGAACTTGTTTTAGGGTGTTAACCGATACGGGAACAAGACGGATATCGTCTCCTATGAATTGTCCAAACTCTTTGGGGCTGATTTCGCCAAGTCCTTTAAAACGGGTAATCTCGCTGTTTGAGCCAAGTGAGGCAAAAGCCTGGTCGCGTTCTTTTTCTGTATAACAATACCGGGTTTCTTTTTTGGTACGAACGCGAAACAGCGGTGTTTCCAAAATGAAGACATGCCCTTTAGTTACCAGCTCTTCAAAATAAGAAAGAAAAAAAGTTAAAAGAAGGTTTCGGATGTGAAAACCATCAAAGTCTGCGTCAGTTGCAATTACAATTTTTGCATAACGAAGCCCTTCGATATCATTATCGATACCAAGCGCCATCATCATATTAAAGAGTTCTTCGTTTTTATAAATGGCCGTGCGTTTTTTGCCGTATACGTTTTCTACTTTTCCACGCAGGGCGTAAATTGCCTGCGTATACACATCACGGCTGGATACAATTGAACCTGCGGCAGAGTCGCCTTCTGTAATAAAAATTGTAGATTCTTCTCCGTCTTTGCCGTCTTCCAGGTGGTACTTGCAGTCTTTAAGCTTAGGGATTTTTAGGGCGATTTTTTTTGCCGCCTCGCGCGCTTCTTTTTTGACGGCATTTAGCTCTGTTCGCAATGATTCGTTTGCAATTATTTTGTGTTCCAGTTTTTTGCCTGCTTCCGGATTTTTATGCAGCCAGTCTTCTACGGCATTTCGCACTTCCTGTACAACCCATGTACGAATGTCGGAATTACCCAGCTTGTTTTTTGTCTGGCTTTCAAAAATGGGATTTTTTAGCTTTATGGCAACTGCGCCTATCGTACCTTCGCGGACATCTTCGCTGCGATAATCCTTCTTAAAAAAAGTCTGAATACCTTTTAAAAACCCTTCCTTAAAGGCAGAAAGATGAGTTCCGCCGTCGGAAGTATACTGGCCATTTACAAACGAAAAGTATTCTTCGCCGTAATTGTTTGTATGTGTAAAAGCAATTTCCAGCTGACCGTTAGACGAATGAGTTCCCCGGTAAAACCCTAGTGGATACAGGCCGTCGTCTCCTGTTTCTTCCTGCAGCAGATCGTATAACCCCCGTGTCGACATGAATTTACTGCCGTTAAACGACAGGGTAAGCCCGGCATTAAGATACGCATAATTTTTCATGCGTTTTTCGATAAACTCAGGATTAAAAATATAATCCTTAAAAATTTCCGGATCCGGAATAAACTCTACAAGGGTTCCGTTTTTAATTTTTTCTTTAAGTTTACCTTTACGGCTGCTTTTTAATACTCCCCTCTCAAAAACTGCTTCGGCAAATTCACCGTCACGTATTGCAACAACCCTAAAATGAATGGAAAGAGCGTTTACTGCCTTTGTACCCACACCATTAAGCCCAACCGAAAATTGAAACACATCGTCGTTGTATTTTGCGCCTGTGTTGATAACGGAAACACATTCAACCAATTTACCAAGCGGAATACCCCGCCCAAAATCGCGTACTTTAACCAGCGCTTTTCCCGGCTTTTCGATATCTTTAACTACTATCTCGATAAGTTTTCCATTACCCATGATAAACTCATCAACGCCGTTATCAATCACCTCTTTTAACAGAATGTAAATTCCGTCATCGGGATTGGAACCATCACCAAGACGGCCAATGTACATTCCTGTCCTTAACCTGATATGTTCAAGCGAAGAAAGCGTCTTTATTTTTGATTCATCATAAACTTGAGTTTTACCTGTCTGTTTTGCCTTGGCAGCAGGTTTTTTAGTGTTTGTTTTTTTAACCGGCATTTAACTTTAACCCCAAATCAAAGCTGTTTTTCAAGTTCCTTAATATATTCTTCACAATCGCTGGTACTTTCTTCAAGATCTTTTATGGCAGATTCAAGTTCGTCGATGCGTTTTTTCTTGTCTTCTATCGATTTTTGATATTTTTCGATTTTTGATTTTTCTTCGTCGATTGCAAGAGATGCCCGAAGCTTAGAAATAGCTTTTTCGTTATCTGCAAGAGCCTGAGTTAATCTTACAGCTCTGCCGATAACTTCTCCATCTTCTACAGTTACGATTGTATCGATAAAGTATCTGCGTTCTGGATTGATTTGTTCATCCATTATTCCCGATGCCTGCGCTCCGAAATTTTTGTACAAGACGCCAAGGGCTTCCTTTACATGGATGATATGATTTTTTACAGATTGAATTTGTTTTTGAGGATTACCATCTAATCCAAAGGATGCAGAAATAATACGTTTTTCGTCTTTTAATACAGCAATCTCATCCTGAGTGGTTTGTGAAAAACTTCGCAGAACATCAAGTTCTGCATGTATCATTGCAACATCGTCATCTGAACTGACCAAATCCCGGTTGCCAAAACGTTCTCCGACATTATGGTACAGCTGTTCCTGGTTTTCCTGAGCTTTTGAAAGGAAGGATTTTAAAACCAGCCCCTGAGCGCTTTTACCAATCCACGTAAAGACATTCCCGCCTTCTTTTTTATCAAGTTCTCCAATGCGGGTTTCCAGCGATTCCAGTTTAGCTTTTAAAGCATCAGCCTGTTCTTTAAAGAGCGAAGTAAAGTCGCTGTACTTGCTGTTATTTAAAAGGGCTTTTCCAAGTCTCCGGTAAACACCGTTCATTTCCCTTGCACGGTCTCTTTCTTCATGTTCTTTGGAATTGATTGCATCTTCCAGTTCTTTGAAGCGGCGGTTTTTTTCCTCGATTTTTCCAATTGTAGCATTTGATTCAGTAATGTCCAAAAGAAACGCTTTGTATTGATTTATATCCTCAAAATCGGCTTTTGCCTTGTATTCACCCCCTATTTCATTAGTGCGGGAATACAGCTTTTCGCCAAAATTTTCCAGTAATGTATCCAAAGAAACCCGTGTTTCCTGGCTGTTTTTCAGGAGGTCGTCAATCCTCTTTTTTCGATCATCCATACCCTATAATTATACGATATTATCTAATTGTTGACAATGGATTAACCCTTACCTTGCCAGCCAGCCGCCGTCTACTGCAATAGTGTAACCATTGATGTAATCCGATGCAGAAGAAGCAAGAAACACTGCCGTACCTGCAAGATCAGATGGACTTCCCCAGCGGGCTGCGGGAATACGGTTTAGGATTTCCTTGCTTCGCTGTTCATCGGCTCGTAAAGGAGCTGTATTATCCGTTGCCATGTAACCTGGCGCAATGGCGTTGGTATTAATGCCGTGTTTTGCCCATTCATTTGCCATGAGCATAGTAATACCCTTTACGCCGCTTTTTGAAGCTGTGTATGACGGCACACGGATACCTCCCTGAAACGAAAGCATCGATGCAATGTTGATGATCTTGCCGCCGGTTTCCTGTTTGATAAATTGACGAGCAGCTGCCTGACACATAAAAAACACCGTTTTTAAATTGATGTTCATAACATCGTCCCACTCGGCTTCTGTAAAATCGACAGAATCGTTTCGCTTTATGATACCGGCATTATTCACTACAATATCGACATGACCAAAATCGCTTGCCGCCTGTGCAAATAGTTTTTCTATTGGTTCTATGGTAAGCAGATTGGCGGAAAAATACGAAAAACGCCTTCCGGTTTTTTCTACGATCTCTTTGGTTTCCTGTGCATCGGGTAAATAATCTACTCCAAAGATATCCGCACCTGCCTGGGCAAGCGCTTCTGATATACCCTGCCCAAGACCCCGTCCGCAGCCTGTAACTACGGCTGTTTTTCCGTTTAGTTTAAATGAATCAAGAATGCTCATAATGTACTCCTATTTTAAATCTGTTGTTTTGACAGTATCCATGTCATCAAAAGTTTGATTTTCGCCAGCCATTGCCCAAATAAATGTATAAGCTGCCGTCCCTACGCCGGAATGTATCGACCATGAAGGTGAGATTACCGCCTGTTCATTTTGCATAACGATGTGGCGTGTTTCATCGGGTTTACCGTGCAGATGAAAAACAACCGAGTCGGGTGCAAAGTCAAAGTAAAAGTAAACTTCCATACGTCTTTCATGAGTATGGCAGGGCATGGTGTTCCACACAGAGCCCGGCTCCAGGATGGTCATTCCCATTACAAGCTGGCAGCTCTGGCAAACAGCAGGGTGTACATACTGATAAATTGTACGCACATTCACTGTAGCGGCTTCTCCGAGCTTACGAGGATTGGCTTTTTCGATTGGGATAAAGACAACCGGGTAAGCAGTATGCGCAGGAGAACTTGCCATGTAAAACTTTGCAGGGTCGTTAGCGTCTCCGTTAAAAACAACATCCTTTACGCCTTTTCCAATATATAATCCATCGCCTTTTTTCATTTTATATTCCGTTCCATCGGCGTTAACACTGCCGGTTCCCGAAATACAGATTATTCCCAATTCGCGCCTGTCCAGAAATACTTCACTTCCAAAATCTTTGCCGCCTTCCAGTTTTAAGCTCTTGTTTTTTGGATAAGCGCCGCCAAAAACTACCCTATCTGAATGGGTGTAACCAAGGCTGATTTCATTTTCGATAAAAACATTTTCAAAAAGAAAATGTTCCCGCATGGTTTTAGTGTCGTATCCTTTCATGTCGTCAGGATGCTCAGCATAGCGAATTTCCAGTTTCATGGTTTGCTCCTTAAATATGTAATAATTCTAAATGTTTGCCTATGTGTTTTACGAGCGCTTTACGGAATTCGTCTTCGTATTGCCGCCACAGTTTATAAAGACGATCTTTGTAAATAAAAGAATTGTCTTTTTTGCTGCTTAGAATAATACCATAAGTGATATGGATTAGCTGGCGGACTTCGTTGTTTTCGAATAGATTAGGCAACTCTTCGTCTTTTAAACCGGTAATATCCGGAACTTTTGACAGGTCTGTTGTTACCTGATAGTATTTTTTTGCATCATCAAAAACGCTTAAAGCAAATTTGTGAATTTCGCGGTACAGGGAAGGATCGGTGATTGCGACAACACGCATTGCTTCCAGCCAATTTGTTCCTGCTGTTTTTACATGGAAGTTACCTTTTGTTTCGCGGCTAATAATGGGGAATACGCTGAATTTGTCAGAGCCGGAATGGATACTTAGTTTATATCCAAAATGCCGTGCAATTTCTGCGTGTATTTTAATTTCTTTTTCGAATTGCGCGATATCTCCAATATAATCAATTCCTTTTTGAAACTCACCGCAAAAACGCGGCGCTATTGTTGCGAATTTAACCTTGGCTTCCAAAAGCTCGCGGGCAACAAAATAATGCTGCAATGGAGTCGTTACCGAAATTGTTTCATCTATAGAAACTTCAAAATCAGCATCATACTTTTTTTCAAAAAAATTAAAATAAATATCTTTGGCAAAACCAATAGCCTGCTCGTATACGGCAATACATTCTTTAAGTTCATCCTGAGAAAAAACAATTGGATAATCACCAACGGTTATTTTTTCATCAAGGTATCTTGTTTTATAATGATCAGGAATAGTACTATCCAAAACAGCATTGTTTTTTATATGTTCTGAACAGTCCAGAGTTATCATGGTAAACCCAAGTGAAAGAGCATACTCAACATCTTCTGCGGTTTTAAGATGATCGCCGTCGGCGCCAAAGCCTTTTTTGAATCCTTCGCGGAAAACGGCAAAAGAGGCAGCATCCAAAACATCTTTGTATGTACGATTTGTAAGAGTCAGCTCGCGGATGGACTGTTGGGCAAACATGGGAAAAACATCATGGTTTTGGAAAAGATCAATATGTCCGGGTGTGGCTATTCCAAGCCTGTCTCCCAGCCCAAAACTTACAGGTTTACCTAAACCGCGAACCGGCGATGTAAAAGGAAAAAGTTTACGCATAACGCACGCATTTTCGTGTGTTAAGGCAGCCTTGAATTTACCATCGCCAAGCGAAACAGCGTTAAAGCCAAGAGATGTTACATCCGCTCCATTTTTTGCATCAATTACAATAAAAGTTTCATCATTTTCGCTTGCCATAAAAACAACAAATGAATTAATTTCGTTTATAGATTTTTCAAATACATTAAAACCAGGGTATAACATTTTTTCTCCAAATTAACTATTTAACGCTTCTTGTTCCATGCTTGCAAGAATAAAAGGCCCAACACCTTTAAAATCATCTGCACCTTTTGGCTCACCAATATAGTATTCATAAGAACCATCCCTGTAAGGGTTTCCGCCAAGACCGGCAACAAAACAGATGTCATTCAGATGAAGTTGGCTTTGAGTTCCGTCAGAGGACAATTCTTCCTGTAGTTTGAGGTTTAAAAGCCCCTGATAACCCGTGTACGCGCTCTTTTTTACTATATTAATTTTGTTTTCTTCTATCAAGCCTAATCTGAGCATTTTTGTCATAAAGTATACATACATTGAAGATGCAGAACTTTCTGTATAGTTTCCGGCTTCCTGGCCTTTATCCAATACCTGATACCACAGACCGCTTTGCGCATCCTGAAAATTAATTAACGGATCTATCAAACGCTGCGTAATACCGCAAAGCGCTTCGAATACTTCTTCGCATAACGCTTTAGACGGCTGGATAATTTCCAAAACATCCACAATAGCCATGCAATACCAGCCTAACGCCCTTCCCCAAAAATGCGGCGAACAGCCTGTATCGGGGTTAGCCCATTTTTGCTGCCGTGATTCATCCCAGGCATGATACAAAAGACCGGTTTTTTCATCGCGGGCTTTTGATTCGATTATGGAAAATTGATGCCCAATATCTTTTAAGCTGTTGGCAAACTCGGCGCCTGTACTATATTTAAAAGCATACTCGGTATAAAACGGCGCTTGCATATACAACCCATCCAGCCACATTTGCCAGGGGTAGATAAGCTTGTGCCAATAACCGCCTGATTTTGTCCTTGGGTGTTTACACAACTGTTCTCTTAGTTTTTCGATTGCAATTTTGTATTTTTCTTCGCCGTATTTTGAATAAAGTAAAAACAAAACTTTTCCTGGATTAATCTGATCCAGGTTATATTCATTTTCCTTGTAACTTAAAATGTCACCCGATGGGGTAATTTTTTCATCGTACATGGTTTTTACATAACTACAGAATTCTTCGTTCCCTGTTTTAAGCCCTAGATGAAAAATACTTTGTAAAACAAGTCCATGCTCATAGTGCCATAACATTTGCGCTTTCTCATACCGGTTCATGACCGATTGAGCCATGCGAACAGAAATAGGCCCATTCATATTTATGCCAGCCATAGTTAGTTCTCTTGCGCTATTATTGCAGCGGTTAATGGGGACGATGTCTGGACAAAGCCCAATTCTTTTGCAGCAGCAATCGCAGTGTCCTCCCATTCAGCTCCGCCTATCTGGTCAAACTCTGCCAGCCAGCTATCCCAATTTTCGCGGTTAAGAGTCCGGCTGCCGATAACAAACTCGACAATTCCCTGTTCCCAAAAACGCCTTACGTCGGCGTTTGGCTGGGGAAGAGCATCCGACCCGGTGTTAAGTGTCCAGGGCCTGGATTGCATGTCACGTAAAACCCACTCCGCGCTTTTCTGCCTTCCGGCAGCCGTTGTCCAAACTGGAAACCGTGCGGCAAGCTCTACATCGCCGTTGAAAAAAACCATATTCCTAAGCTGCGTGTATTTTTGCATCTCAGAGCGGTTGAAGCCGCGCGCCGGGTCTGGAATACCAGCCACAGTGGGAACTCCATTTTCGTCGAACAGGAAGTTATCGCCTTCGACACCCCAGCCAAAAAGGAAGTAGCTTTCTGAGGTCATCCACTCCAGAAGGCGTACAATGTGCGCCGCCTTCCCTTGATACATGGCGCGAGTGGAAATAGCGTAGATGCGGAAAGAAGGCGTATCGACGCCCACAGACTGGTGGCCGTTAGGACCAACCGGAGGATCTATTACGATCCATTCGCCGTTGGGGAAGTTTATATCAAAGTCACGGTAGTTATTTTGAGCGGCAAACGCGGCATTTTGTTCCCTCATTATTCCAAAGGTGCCTTGTTTCCATGCTGCTCGGAAAGTGTCCCGGCTATGACTTACCCAGTTGGGATCTATAACTCTTTCTTCGACCATTTGCCTAACGAAGCTAAGCGCATCAAAATATTCCGGGTTGCGGATATTCAGGCCTAATTGTTCTTCTTTTAGGTTCCATGTGCCGGCTACCCCAAAAGCTCCCATAAGCGGATCAAAACGGCGGCCAAGAGCGCCTTCGTGGACATTGTGATTTTCCAGGAATGCGCCAAAACCAAATGTGTTCATGTTGCCATTCCAGTCGGCAGGACCTGATGTAAAGGCCCTCATTACGTTCATAAAATCATCGGAGGTTACGGGGACGTCAAGCCCAAGAGCGTCAAGCCAGTCCTTGCGGATCAGTAAACCTTCGTTTCTTGGAGTCGCACCCGGATCGGCTAACCCCCAGGCCCGGCCGTCTATGGTGGTGAACCTTCGGCTCAACTCATCGTAGTGCCGTTCGCTTCTGACAGGCATCTGATCGTACAGAGTGTCAACCGGGGCGACAAGCCCAACGTTGACAAGATTCATAAGTACGCCTCTGGAAACCATAAATATATCTGGAAGGTTGTTTCCCGCGCCGGCAGCGCTTATCCTGACATCCTGGTCGTTCATAGAAGACGGCAATGCGCTCAGTCTAAGATTGATACCAAGCTCGTCGCGTACCTTTTGTATAACATGCCAGTTACGGGGAGGCGGACCCGCCTCGGTAACGGCTGCACCGTACCACAACCTAATGGTTACAAGGTCGCTATCATCCTCCTGGCTGCACCCGCTTAACAGGACTACAATGGCGAATAACGCCAAAATCACTAGTTTTCTCATATAATCCTCCTGCTTAACCCTTCACGCTCCCTATCAATGTTCCCTTGGTGAAGTACTTCTGTATGAATGGATAGGCGATAACCATTGGAACGGCCGCCAGGAACACACTCGCTGCCCTTATCGCTTCCAGCGGGGCATCGGCGAACGCACCAACTTCCAAAGCTTCACTCATGGCTGCGCCTAAAAGAATGTTGCGCAGAAGTACAGGTAAAACCAGAAGCGTATCATCATGTATATAAAGCATTGCGTTAAAGAAGTTGTTCCAGAAAGCAACGCCATAAAAAAGACCTACTGTCATAATAATCGGTTTTGAAAGAGGGATAATCAGCATAATTAGTACTCTAAATTCGCTGGCTCCATCAATTCTTGCCGATTCCTTTAGTTCATCGGGAATGCCTTCGAAGAATTTGCGCATAATAAGAAGGTTGTATACGCTAATCGCAACCGGCAGGTATACCGAAGCAAGAGTGTTGGAAAGCCCAACACCCACAACTACAAGGTAGGTTGGAATAAGACCTACCTGGAACAGGTATGGAATTAATACCATTAAGGAAAATAATTTCCTTCCTGGAAGAGTTTTAACCGAAAGCGCATACGCCATAGGAATTGTAAAAAACAACGCTACAATTACGCCAAAAGCAAGTATCTGAAAGCTGTTCATAAAGGCGCGTAAAAAACCGTCATTGCCAAGCAATGTCCTGTACGCTGCAAAAGACCATTCCCACGGGGCTTTGAACATCATCTGAAGATTGGTACCGCTAAAATCCCCTACAGGCGGCCGCATGGAAAGCGTGATTGTACTCCACAGCGGAATCGCTACAACTACCAGGATGAACAGCAGAAATATATTAATGATAACAAAATATATCCTGTCGCTGCCGGTAATCCTTACGGCGGCGCCTTTCACTTTGATGTTTTTCTCTGTTTTCATGGAACCACCTCGTTAAAAAATCGAAGAATCGTCAAATTTCTTGACAAACCAGTTGGATACAAGAATCAGACCCAGGGCAATCACTCCCTTGAATAGTCCGACCGCAGTCGCAAGGCTGTACTGGAAGTTCAGAAGCCCTTGACGATAAACCCATGTATCGATAATGTCCGCAACATCCAAAACCGGAAGCGAATATAACATGAATATCTGTAGAAAACCCGCATTAAGTATCGTTCCCAGTCGCAAGAGCAATACTATAACGATTACAGGGCGAATAGACGGTAAAGTTATGTAGAGAGTTTTCTTCCAGGCGCTTGCCCCCTCGACGGTGGCAGCTTCGTATAAGGTTGGATCAATACCGACAAGCGCAGCAATGAAGATAATTGCGCTCCAGCCCATTGAGTGCCAGATTTCTGAAATGATGACAACCCAAGGGAAAGTCCGCGTATCGGTGAGGAAGGCAACCGGATCGGCTCCTAACGCTACACGTATGTCGTTGATTATGCCACCCGAAGGATTCAGAAGAACCCTAAGAATACCAAGCATAATAACCCATGACAAAAAGTGCGGAAGATAGGACAATGTCTGCACTGCCTTTGCCAAACCGCGCCTGGTTGATTCAAAAACCGCCACTGCCAGCAGAATAGCGATTGGAAGGCCTAAAAATAACTTGGCAAAACTATAACCCAGCGTATTTCGCATGAGCTGGAAAAAATAGTGCGAAGTTATGAAGTTATAGAAGTGATGAACGCCGGCCCAGGCACTGCCAAAAACACCGCGCCCCTTGCCGGATTCAATGCCAATTTCGTCCAGAAAAGCGTCTGGAACGCCAAGATTTGGCATAAATTCCCTAAAGGCAATCTGCGCATTCCAAATAGGCAGATACTGGAAAACGATAAAATGCAGCAAAGGAAGAAACAAAAGGAGGTATACAGAACGGTGCTTGACAACCCTCCCTAACAAATTTCCACTATGCAAAGCTTTGACTTGATTTTTCATATACAGTTAGGATACATTTTGACATCCAGAAAAAGTTGACATGTTATTGGATTTTTCCGTCTTTTCTTATTTATTTACGCAAGTGCCCCGGCGGAACTCCGTATATTTTTTTAAAAACACGGCAGAAATACGCATGGTCATGAAAACCGGTGCGGGAGGCAATTTCCTGGATAGTATCATCAGTTTGCCGTAAATAATCCGCTGCCATAAAAATTCGCAGGCGGCTTAAGTAATCCCATAAAGAAAGCCCCATTTCCCGGTGGAAAATACGGGAAAGGTAATCTTCGCTGGCATTTATGGAATCGGCCAGTTTCCAGCGGGAAAATTGGGAATGAATATGCTGATCAAAATAGTGAATTGTTTTTTTAACCAGCGCCCCTGTATGCGGCGGTAAAATTTCCGCGCCGTCTACAACAGCCTGGATACGGGCTTTAAATTCCTGAGAAGAAACAGCCGCAGAATGACAAATAATAAGCCTGGAATATTGATTTAATGCTGATAAATTCATGGCATTATCTATTTTTTCACAGATCATCAACATGGGAACCATTACAGTAAAAGGATGACGGCGCACCATAATAGCGCCCTCGATATTAAGGGAATTAAAAACAATTAAAGATGGATTTACTTCTCCTGCAATATCATTAAATGATGCCATAGAGTCTATATGTATTTTTTCAAACAGGCTTTTTTTGTTTTTCTGATCTTGCTGTTCAAAAAGTTGTTCCATATAACTATCTGAATATCCTTTGCAGCCAATAAAAAGAACCGTTCTTTTTTTCTTTGATTTTAATGCAAATTCAACTGTATCTATCAGGGCAGCGGCGGAATCAAGCGAGCCTTCTGCGCCTGCCGGCATACCATAACAAAGAAAGGGAACTCCTGCAAATCTGCTTTTATTTTTTAGACTAACAACTTTTAAAAAATCCCCAGAAGAAGCGCCTGCTGCATTCCAGACAACAAAGGCAGTTTTTCCAGATATGGTTTTTTCCATATCCGTTATTTTAAGCAAATGAGAAAATTCATCCGGCAGCATTTCCGGCTGTGAAAGAACAAAAACATGATCCTTTACTCCAACAGGATTTTTATAAAGTTCATGCCCCGTTAATGTAGGCCAGGGCAATGTAATTTTACAATGATTGCGATTTAAGGAAAAATCGCCCCCATGCATTAGTATGACTCTTTCTGCAAGAAGTAAACCAAACTGCCTTGCCATTTCCGTTCTGCCGGTACTTTCTTTTTTTGTTTTCCCATGAAATGTAATGGAAAGACCATCATAAGTTATTTCGGCTGAATACGATTTTTCGTACTGTTCACGGATAAGCGTAAAACACTGGACAAGCCTGAGTGTATCACCGGCTAACAGCGGGAAAGCTCCAATTTTTGGCAGTAATTCTTCAAGATCAAAAATAGTTTTTCTTAAAGAAAGTTCATTTAACTTTGCAAGAGTAAAATCCATAATGCTGCCTGCCTCGGCTTCTTTGGAAGATACAAAAGCTTTTGTTTTTTTTATATCATCAAGCAGAACATCAATTTTACCGTTAAACTTTCCGCTTTCGCATTTTTTTTGAATAATTTCAAGTTTTTCTTCTACCCCCTGCAGCGGATTAAAAAGACCGTTTTCCAAAAACTGCAAAAAATCCGTCTTTGCCTGTTCCGCCTGCTCTGCAATACGTTTTGCCCGGATAGTCTCTTCCAGAAGAAATATACCTTTTAGGGCATAACTTACAGAGGAACGAAGCTCTTCAAAAATTACACCATTGTTAATTGGAGCATTATGCACAAAATACCCAAGCGAAAAATTATTAATAAAAAGAGGCTGAACCATAAAAATACCGTCGCTGTACTGCGGTTTTAAGGACATGGGAACAAGAAGACGTGAAGGAAAAGGCACATCCTTGATAGCGTCGATTCCTTCGACAGAAAATCCTCCAACAAAAATCGATGTTTTTTCGTCTTTGTACAATACAATTGCAACAGTGTTAATACCGATTCCGGGCAGATGTTTTGCAAGATTATTTACAAGAGATATACGATTCCGTGTTCCAAGAAGATCACATTTTAGGGAATTAAGAGCCGTGTTCCATCTTGCTGTTTCGTGGCGTTCCTGCGCATTTATTCTTTCACGAATTTTAATTATACTGCTGTAAAGAGCGGGTTCCAGTGCAAAAAATTCATCGGTTAGCTTTAGATGCAGAATCTTAAAATCGTTTATTAATTTTAAAAGATTGTCCGGCTCTTTACCTGCATTAAAGTATTGTACAAGGGATTTTTCAAAATGCCGGAAAAAACTTTCGCGAGTTTCGTATAACAAAGAATGAATTACAGGCATCACATAACTATTAACATCATCTTTTTCCAGTTTTAAATAATCAGCAACCATCTTTACAAGATTTTCTTTATTTATAACAAAATCCCCGCCTGATTTTTGCGGCAGTTTATCTCCAGGGTAAACACATCCGCAGGATTCCCGTATGATAATTTCGCAATTAAGAAGAACATCGCCTGTCCCCTTTTTTTTCCGGTTCATAATGTTAAGCAGCAGCTTAAAAGATTCCTTGCTAGCCTCAGTAAACGGCATGTTAACAGTTGAAAGCAGGCTTTCTGTGGCACGGCTTTCCTGAGAATTGTTGAATCCTGCAGCATGGTAATCTACAGGAACATGAAAACCGTTCTCTGCAAAATAGTTAACCGCTCCCAGTGTCATAAGATCGCTGGAACCTATCAGGGTATCAAAGTCCTTTCCGGGAGTGAGTTTTTTTTGCTCATAAAGTTCGGCTGCCGCGGCTGCCCCTTCATGCCAGTCAAATGAACTTGTTACAAGCTGCTCACGGTGACTGCCTATTAACAAACCCGCTTCTTTTAACGCGCTGTAGTAGCCTTCAAGGCGCTCTGTTGCAGGCTGATTAAAATTGGGGCCGCGTAAAAAGGCGATTTTTTTAGCTCCATGAACTTTGATACAATGATTAACCAAATGTTTCATTCCGTTATAGGCATCAAAAATAACACAAGGATGTCCAGGCGATTTATACCCCAGGGTAACGTAAGGAAGAGAATCAAAACCAGAATGAAAGGAATCCATTTTTTCCTGTGATTGAGCATATATAATGGAAGAACTCCAGCTGATACAACCATCCAGGTTTTCTTCATTTGCCAGCAAATAAACAGGGTTACGCAAATTTTCAAAATTTTCCGGGGCATTTAACCTGCCGCCCGGGAAAATAAACAAACTGGAATTTTCTGTTACAGCGGAGCGGACAAAACTAGCCCACATATTTCTGGAAACGCCTGTATGAATAGATGCAAGAACAAGACCTATTCTCTTTTTACCCATGTAGTAATTATATACTATTTTTTATTGATAGATAAAGGGTTTTTCTACGCCTTTTACGTTTATTTCGTTGAATTCAATGTCTTTTGTATTGATTAACCTTATGGATTTTTCTGTAACTTCCGGCAAGCCAAGATACATTTCCGATTCTTCCGGGTTAATTCCTGATTGTTCATCGATAGAGAATTCGCAGCGGTATAAACGTATATTTTGAATAGGCGATTCGGGGAGGCCTGCGATAAAGCCAGCCGAAGCACGACAGCCAGTTGCCTGTATATCAGAAATAACGATATCCCTAATTAAAGGGGTTGCATCATTAACCGGAAGAGCTTCCGTTGTAAAAAAGCCGTCTTCCAATTTGGCTCCGCAGCGATAAAACATATTTATGGCAAGCGGGCACAGGTTGTTTTCCATTGTGAGTTTTCTGAATTCCAGGTTGTGAATATGTCCTCCCCTGCCCCTGCGGGTTTTAATCCGTATACCGCGGTCGGTTCCTTTAAATACACAGTCTTCTGTTAAAACATTAGAGATTCCTGCCGCAGTTTCGCTGCCGATAACGATACCGCCGTGCCCGCTTCCCACCGTGCAGCCCCGTACTGTTATCCGCCTGCAGGGTTTTCCCACTCGAATACCGTCTTCGCCGGCGCCCGATTTGATAGCGATACCGTCGTCTCCAACGGTAATTTCGCAGTTTTGGACTGTTACATCTTCGCATGAGTCAATATCGATGCCATCGGTATTTGGCGCATCTTGAGGATTTTGAATTTTAAGACCGGAAATAACCACATCTTTACAGTACAATGGGTGCAGTGTCCAAAAAGGAGAATTACGCAGAGTAATATCTTCCAGGGTTATTTTTGAACAGCTGCGGAATTGCACAAGCGGGGGACGTAAAAACTGTATTTGTCTGCCGCCGCCGCCCGAAGCCTGTTTTTTATAGTCTTTATTTAGGCTTGCCAGTTTTAGTTCTTCCGGTGTTTGAGGTTCATTCTGACCGCGTTTTCTTTTTTCGCCCAGTTTATCCCACCAGATTTGCCCGTTGCCTTCCAGAATTCCTTTTCCAGAGACGGTAATATTGCTTTGTTCATTTGCAAACAACAATGGGTGCATGGCATAACACTCCGCCCCTTCCCATCTTGTCCAAACCGGCTGGTAACGTTCCGGCTCTGGAATAAAGGAGATAACCGCTCCCTCATCCAATAAAAGCGTAGTATTGGAAAACAGCTCAAGCGGACCGGTACTCCAAATACCTTTTTCTATTTTGAGAGTTCCGCCGCCTATTTCTTTTATTGATTGTAACGCGGCGAAAAAGGCCTGGGAATTATCGTGAATTCCATCGCCTTTTCCGCCGAATGATATCAAGTTAAACATCAATTAGAATCTAAAAACAAACTTAAAGTAAAGCCCGCCTGCTTCTACAAGCCTGTCAGATGTAGTCCATTCGGTATCTTTTTGCTTGTACTTTATTTGGGCATCTGGTCTTGCTTCCAGCATGTGGTTGAGTGAAAGACCTTTATTCTGGTTAAAACCAATAACAAATTTTCCACTGTTTCTAAAGTTGATACCGCCATATACTTCATAGCCAAAGTTTTGCATAAAGGTAAAGGTATGATCAAAGTCTTCTTTGTCAGCGGCGCTAGCTTTGGTTTTCCATTGCGCATCCAGTAAAGTTCCTGCAATAAAACCGCCGCCTACAAAAAAATGTTCTTGTATTGTTACCATTGTATCCAAAGACAATCTGATTATCTGCAATGAATCACGGTAGTAATGATCGACCATATTAAAAGTTCCCGCTAAATTAAGCTCCACATCGTAGTCCGGCAGCGTGTAACGGAGACCTGTTCCAAGGGCTGCGGAAATATTTGTGCGCATACTTGCCGTAGTAACGGGAGGCGCGTAAACAGCGGCTTTTCCAAGAACATCGATATTTCTTTGATGGAATACAAATGCAAGACCAATAGGAAGAGAAATGTTATCGGCTATTCCATCTAAGGTATAACGCGAAGAAAACCCGGCTGAATGTCCCGAATCTATCCCCGACACATTAAAACCATACGCCACTTCCGCGTTAAGTTTATTGCCTCCAACTTCCATATCTGTAAATTGCGCTAAAAGAAATGCCTGAGGAGCATATTCATTAAGTACTATATTCCCATGAGTTACCATTCCGTCTGTGTTATACAACCGCTGGGTGGCTTCGTTAAACATATAGTTTGTTGCTGCGGAAACCTTAAAATTATCAAAAATAGCTCCAACTTCGTATGTAAGATCGGTCTTTAGGTTCATGAGATAATGAATGTCTTCCAGTTTATACTTTGACACTACTGCAAAATGCGAACCTTGAACTTTATAACGGCCGGCTTTCATGAAAAGTTCAAAAGGCATTTCCATTTCTATAGCTTCAAAAACATTTACCCTTCCGTATACAACATCAAGAGTAAATGATGGAAAGTTGTTTGGATTGGACATTCTGCGTTCGCCAGCATTTTCCATAGAAAGAGGATGATAAAAAGAACCGGGACGATCTATGGAATAAATCCTAAAATATCCTTCCATCCATGGGAAAGGATTAAAATTAATATGCAAATTACCGAGTGTATAAAACCCGTTTTTGGTTGCAGGTTCAGTTTGGCTTGCAAAATAAGCTCCTGTTGCCGTAGTGTCGGGAATTTTCATGGAATCATCCGCCAGAGCATTTCCAATTGTATAAATTGTAGTAAAATCTGCGGAGAAGGAAACTGTCGCATCCGAGATTTGAGCTTGCGCATTAATCGCAAAAGCCATCAAAATTATGGCAAAAAAAGCATTTTTCATTTTATTATCCCCCATAAATTATAACAGATATATTCAGCCTACCGCCCTACGGCATTAATTTTCCGCTGAATAATTGTAAAATACCGTTGTAGACCTACGGCGCTATCTACAACCGAGTTATAGCTATTCTCCAAATTCGCGTACCTGAATTGGTTTCCAGAAAAATTACCGGCACAAATTCGGCTTCTGTAAAGTCATGAGAAACCGTTTGAAAATTCGTATTACTCATAGAATGCGGTCCTTCAATTCGCCAGCCTTCTGTATCGCCTATACGGATATCGACATTGGAACCGTCCTCGTTATTACCGGCATATATTACTTCTATTCTAAATGGCCCCTGAACAGCGTTAATTTGAATAAAACGAGCCATACCGGAAGGTCTTATCATATGCGTAAGACCCACAGGATTCGGGGGACTTGGGGGTAATTGCCCGCCAGGAGCAACATAATTCCAATTTCTAGGAGCGCCGGTTGGTAAAATACCAAACCTGTATGGATCCGCCGGATCAATTTCGTGAACGCCGGTCCCTCCTGTATTATATTCGGATGCAAAACCTCTTGACCCTAAAATAATAGCGCCTTCGGATAAAAAACCATCCGTATTTCTGTTTGTCCAGGCTGACGCTGTTGTGCCACCACTTGGGGTAATCACACCGGCTTCTGTCGATACTGCACTAGTGCCAAAAGTCCAGGTACGGTTTGGGCTATAGATAGGGTACACAGTAAAAATACATTCGGCATAAACGGATGGGTCATGAACAGAATGAACTCTGATTCTTGTTGATGCCAATGTATGTTGATTGTTAACTTCAATTGTTATATTCCCATCTTGATCTACCGTTGCGGCGGCATGATTCGAAGAAGACCAATGAACTCTGGTATCTGTGGCAAAGGACGGCGAGCTGTTAAAAAGAAGTTCTTCGAAAGGAACAGCGCGATTATAAATGGTGCCTATTTCTCTGACAAGACTTAATGAAAGAAGATTAATCTCAAAATCACCGGGGTCGCCCTCTTCAATTTCTTTACTGCCCCATATCTCGCAGTTGGAAAAAATAACCAAAATGAATACAACGGTTATTGCCGTTTTAAAAATCTTCATATACTTCCCCCTAAAAATTAAAACACACCCGGTAAAAACCAGGAAGCGGGAGGCTGCGGCTTTGCACCAAAAAATGCTGTCGCTCCATTAGGAGAATGTCCGGCCGGATTATAAACATTCCCCAGATCTGGTCTTCCATCCGGCAGGCGGTTAATAAAATTTGTGCGTTCCACCCCATTAACGATGCGGGTTCGCAGAATGTTTTTATAATTGTAGGTTTGATTTACTGACGCATTCCCATTCCAGACGGTAGCATACGTCCCGTCCGTAGGCGAGTTGTCTCCTGAAGTTATTGATGTATTTCCTTGAGCAATTCCATCTGAAGCAATTGCGGTACTGTTATAAACCCTTAAAGATGGATTTGAATTACTATGAAACGCATTCCCTAAATTCCCAAAGGCAATTGATTGATGGATTTCATGCCTGATGGATATACCTTCGCCGCCCATTTTGAAACCCTGACCGCCCGCATTCGGTACATGGCCGTTCAGAAGCCTCATATTTTCGTACGAAACACAACCAAACAATCTGATAATGCCAATTGTCCCGGTTTCCTTTTTTGTAAAAAGATCCCAGCCGTCGTCGCAGTTGTTAAAAGCCATACACCAAAGGAAAACATTACCTTCGCCTACAGTTAATTTTGCGGCAAAACCATCGGCATCTGTCTCGGCATCATCCCTGTTGTTAAAAGAGTCGCAGTATTCAATTATATTGTAGGAAGGCCAGTCGCGTTTTGGAACAGAAGCGCTTGCGGATATCTGGAATCCGGAATTTCCGTTTGAATGAGTCGTAATCCACGAAAGCCTGTTATTACTGCCGTTGACAATTATCCCCTGTACCTGATTGGGTGTATTTTCTACGCAAAAACCTTCTAAATGCCAATAGTTACCCGCCAGCGTTAACCCAGCTCCTATACCTTCCAGGTTTTGGTTTCTTGCAAAATCAAAAGTTACTCTGTATCTGGGAGATGTATCATCCGGATCCAGGTCCCTGTATAGTTCACTTGGAAGAGTTTGCGCTCTTAAGGTTTTTACAGCGCCAAAACGCCCATTGTTATATCTGGGAATTACAATGGGCGCTGTCATGGTATAGGTTCCATCCATTACAATAATGGTTTGCCCGGGCTGAACAAAGTTTATCGCTGTTTGTAAATCTACGGGGCTGTTTATACTTCCGGTATTTCGCGAATTCCCCATATTGTTTACATAAATATCACCTTCCCCATCCTGATAAAGTCTTTTGTTTAAAATAAAAGCCCTTCTTATTACCGCATTGGAATTGAGGATTTGCTCCCTTCCCCTTACATCCGCTGCAAGTTCTTTTGGCAGACTTGTGCTTGGGAAAAATTGAAATAAAAAGTGATTATCACCTTCATTAGGTTCCAGGATTGGAACGGTGAATAAATTATACGGAATAGCCATAGCATTTTCTGTTTCTACAATCCATTCAGAATAAATTACCCCTTCTGGTATTAGCGTGTTATTTTGAGTAACAACAAGTTGCCCAGGCATATTTGATCTTGCGTATAAAAATCTTTCCCCTGTGTAAAATTGCGGAGAAACTACATCAAAAGAAGCGTCTATTTTGAAAGGATCAGGTTTAACATAAGGCGCGATATCCGAAGCATCTGCTTCCCTGTAGGTAATATTGGAAACCCATACAACAGCTTCGCGGGAAGCAAAAAAACCAACATAGTATTCATCCTGGTTAATGGAATTGACTATGTCAGAAAGAGGGACTATACCGGTAACAGGAGCAACTCCTTTTTCTGCGGGAGCCGTAATTGTGTATACAAACCCATTATTGTTTTTTTCCAGCCTAAGCCTGTAGACACTTCCCCATGCCGGGAAATCAGGGCGTGCAGGCAAAGAAGGAAAACCGTTTGAATTAAGAAATTCACTGTAGTTTGACAGTTCTCTTGGATACCAGCCAAATCTGCACATACTTGCATCCTGGTATTCATTGCGGGCAGGATTGCCGCTGGTAATAGTTGGATCCTGATCACTGGTAAGATTGGAAACAGTGTCTCTTAAAAGATTCCCGGGAGCATGTTTGATACCTTCGCGCCAGTAAACACGCATACCCTGTTTAACGCCTCCAACCATGATCATGTTGCTGTCGCCGCCGCGAGCGCCTGTAAAATAATTGAAATTTGCTACCCCAGAACTTCTGGTTTGCATCAAGTTTGGCAATCTTGCGGCTATTTGCGGGAAAGTATTTCCTTCCCACTGTGGAACATGATCGCGCGCCATGATGCCAAAGGCATGCTGCCCGTGAATAGACATTGTTTCGTCATCTATTGTCCCTCTGATGTTCAAATCGTCTTCGGTGCTGGTGCCAAATTGCTTGACGGTAAAATCCGCTTCTAAAATAAAAACCTTGTCAATTTCTACACGTTTATAATAAAACGCGATACCGTCTTCACTGCCGGCGATTTTACCTCCGGTGTTGCTGCCTATCGCTCTTAGTTCTACAGACCCTAAAGGCACGCGCTCCTGAAGTCCTGTGACAACGGTAGGAAATCCGCCGCGGGTAACAGAACAAGAAGCAGCAGAGGTGGAAGGCCCAAAGACCAGCGGCTGCGCTACAGAGAAAAAATCATATTCTGTGTATGCCCAGGCATACTTATCCATGTTATCTATCTTGGAATTGTTGTTTCCGGAAATATCTATAAGACCAACATCAACGCAGGAAGCCAAAAATAAAAATCCGGCAAAAACTAAAAAAACATTTTTAAATTTCATTGTTATTCCTCCATATCATCTTTAATTACCAGGAAAAAACAAGTTTGGTAAATATACCGCCCCGTTCAAAGAGCCCGCTTTCCGTTAAGGTACCAGCTTGTCTGTATTTTATTTGAGTTTCTGGAAGAGCTTCCAGGCTGTTGCTCATGGCAAGTCCTTTTGCGCAGTTGTATCCAATAAGAAATCTTGCTCTTTCCATTTGAAGCCCCATGAATACTTCGTAGCCAAGATTTTCCGTTAAAAAGAAATCGTGGTTAGAAATATCCTGTGTATTTGTTATGCCCGGTTTTAAAACCCAATACAAGTCTTGTAAAGTGCCAAGGTAGATACCGCCGCCGATAAAGTACCGGTTCTGATATGTAAGGCGGAAATCACATGAAGCGGACAGAATACTGAGTGTCTGGCGGTAAATATGCGCGATATTATTTACCGAAAACCCCAGGTTAAGTTCTCCTCTTATGTTATCGTCATCATAATGCGCGCCAATACCTACGCCAATACGCATTGCCTGACGCAGACTTTTGGTTCTTATATCGTTGGGATTATGGTATCCGCCGTCGGTGTACAGTTTGGTATAATCAGAAGCGTCTCTGGAAACGGAAGTGCCGGCAAGTACATCGATATTTTTTTCCTGAAAAATCGCACCAAAACCAACTGGGATGGAAAGTTTTGACGAAACCGGCAATTTAAGACCTGTGTTTAAACCAAAACTGTGTCCAGAATGAATATGCATGGCATTGTAGGCATAAAGCACTTCCAAAGATAAACCGCCCAGCGGCGTATTAATATTTCTAAAGGTTAGGGCTGCATGAACTGGAAGAACGGTATCCCCTGTTTCATGTCCGTGAAATATTGTGGAAGTTAAATCTTCATCAAAAAATTCCGGCAGTTCTTCGTTAAGCCTCATAAGGGTTGTAAGAGTAAGAGAGATAGAATCTGCGAAGTCATACGGATTATGATAAACTGACTGAACCTGAAAGGCATATCTGTTCATGGTTTTAAGAGTGTTCATAACAGAATCCGCTCCGTAACGGGAAACTCTGTTAAAATGCGAAGGCGTGGTATCAAACTTTCCTGCTTTTAAATAGACGTCCAGCGGAAGATCAAGGCCAAGTCCTTCTATAACATTAACTCGTCCAAAAGCAGAGTCTACTGCAAAGTCATCGAATGTTTTTGCGCTGTGATCTTCCAGCTGCAAGGGCATATACGGAGAGCCCGGCCTATACTGCGCTAGAAGTTTCATATATATTTCTATATTGGAAACAGGATGATAATGGATATTAAAACTAATGGAAGAATAATAACCGTTTCTGCCGGAAATATAATTTCCCTGTTGGTCCAGATAATAAAATCCAGGTGCAGGCGATCCGGCTCCCGCAAAGTACGATTGTTCTTCGCTCTGCAGGCCGAGCGTCATCATGTTGGTAAAATCGCCGGACAGACGAAGTATGGGGCCATTTTCTCCGTCTACCTGTGCGATAAACTGACTATATGACATTACACTCGCTGCCAAAAGAAACAGCCCTATCAAAAAATTCCGTTTATTCATACAAATCCTCCAAAAAACATATTTTTACAGAAATATCCCTTATATTTTATACTGTAAAATTAATACGATTCTGTTGTGTTTTTGGACTTTAGCGAACTTGAGGAATCTTTTTTTTGCAGTTGAACGATGTACAGTGAGGCTGCCCAACCGGACAACCTCACTGCAATACTACTGTTGCAGCCACCTAAAGTCTATCTTGTTCATACCGGCTGTTTGTGTTGTAACAGTGGCAGCGCCCATATTCGTGCCAGACCCAAAGTACATCTCTGTAAAATCTACTTCTCCGACATTATCGGCATTGCCGGAAACAATAAGACCCACATAAGCATTGCCAAGAACGACAGTTGCATTTCCAGTATTATCAGATTCAGACCATGTAGTTCCATTATCAGAAACCGCAGCTTGAAAAACATTACCAACCCTTCTTAATCTTAGATATTTTGGAAATCCGCCAGCTGGAGGATTCGGTATAGAGTTGGTCATATTAGCTTCTACTCCTAATGCTGTGCGTTGCTGTCTTACCCAAGAACCATCTCCACGATATACAGTGCCTGAATAAAGCAAAGTATTACCTGTTGCAACACCAGTCAATGGGCTTGACTGCGGAGTACCCGCAGATTGAGAAATTGCCATTATACCTGTCCTTGCATTATTACTACTACCCAGAACTGCCCGCGTTATCCTTACTATCATTGTAAAATCACCTTATGCAAGGAGATATACAAAACTAAACTGCTGT
>JAITFY010000106.1 GCA_031281025.1 Treponema sp.
AGATCCGGCCTGTCAACAAGCACCTGCCTGTCAAACCTTCCGGGGCGAAGGAGGGCGGGATCCAATACGTCCGGGCGATTCGTTGCAGCCAGCAGGATAAGACCACTTGTGCCGTCAAAACCATCCATTTCTACGAGGAGCTGGTTTAATGTCTGCTCACGCTCATCGTTACCGCCGGCAATGTTGTTGATTCTGCTTTTCCCGATGGCATCAAGTTCGTCAATAAAGATAATACAGGGCGCTTTGTTTCTTGCCTGCTTGAACAAGTCGCGGACACGGGCAGCGCCAACGCCTACAAACATTTCGACAAAATCTGCCCCGCTCATCCGAAAAAAGGAAACTCCAGCTTCTCCGGCAACCGCACGAGCAAGCAGGGTTTTACCAGTTCCGGGCGGCCCAACCAACAACACACCTTTGGGTATTTTGCCGCCAATCTCTTTGTACTTTTGCGGACTTTTAAGAAAATCGACAACCTCGACAAGTTCTTCTTTTGCTTCATCAACTCCTGCTACATCGTTAAAGCGCGTGGTAATATCTCCTTCCGCAACAATTACTGCGCGATTCTGTCCCACAGAAAGAACATTGCTTCCCATGTTGCCAATGCGTCTTATAATAAACCGCCAAATCAAAATAAAAAACGCAATGGGCAAAACCCAGCTAAATACAAAACCAATGATTGCATCCGGCCGGGAAGCAGTGTAGGAAACATTATGTTCATCAAGTAATTCGATGAAATTAGGATCGTATAATGATACCGTACGATAAACCCTTTCTTGAGAACCTAAAGGCGCTCTTCCAGAGCCAAATCTTGATGATTGCGGTCTTACAGGGTTTGTGAAACCTGTAAAGTAGGAATCAGTTAATTCCACCCGTTTAATTTCGCCAGAGTAAATTCGTGCTTTAAATTCAGAAAAATCAACCGTTGGATTCATCCTGCTGGAAAACATATTATTAAATAAACTTATCCCCACAAATAGGATAACAATGTAAAGAATTAGAAACTTCCAGCTTCCAAACCCCTTAAAATCAGGTAGTTTAGGCCCACTGGGACCGCCAAACGGAAATTTGGAGCTGTCATCGTCTTTTTTGTCATTATTTGAACTATCACTCATTACAGTAATTAAAACACATATTGAAAAAGACTGCAAGAAGACTGGCGTACTTCATCTGCAAACTTTATCTAGTAATTGGTTTCTCTTTCATAACCTGACGCCAATCGATCCAGTAAAGTATCAACTTGCCTTTGATTGCTTAACCCAAAAGTTTTGAGCGGCTCAGACTCAATCTGATCAAAGCTGATGTTGCCATTTTCATATTCGCATAGGATATTGGCAAGGTAAACGGTTTCAACAAGGTTTTTGTAATTTTCTGGTGCATTTTCCGGGTCGTGATGATAACGTATCGCTGCCACAAGCCCATCGGGGAATTTCCATTTTTCGGAGACTAATGCGCCAAGTTCTGCGTGGTTCATGCCTGCGGAAACATCTTCAAATGTTGATGCTGGAAGATTTTTCTCTGCACAGAAATCTTTAATTTTATCAAGTAAATAGGGGTGGATGCTAAAGAAAATTATTTTTCCAATGTCATGCAATATGCCGCAAACATAAACATCATCAAGCAGATTTGGATCATTTTTAAAATTCTTGACAAGGTTGTAGGCATAAAATGCAGTTTTGTGTGAATGTTCCCAAAGTTTCTTTTTTTCACTCGTATCATCGCCAAGAAGTTTTTGCGTCCCATAAGAATAAAGAAGGTTTCTTATTCCTTTAAGCCCTATCATTTTTACTGCCTCAGAAATACTGTCAACTTTTTTGGATAACATGTATTGAGCAGAATTGACCATTTTTAACAGATCGGCGGTAAGCGCAGGATCTATGGATATCTGGCGTGCGATGGAAGGCATATCCGATGACGGATCGGAAATAAGCTTTTGAATACGAAGAATGTTTTCTGGAAATTGCGGCAGGTTTTCTATACTAGCCACAATTTTTTCTGATAAAACAGAAATATTTTCTGTTGTAGCATTGTCAAGCGGTATGGCAATTCTGGCAACAGTAGAGTCTTCTGTTGTTTTAATTGAAAAAGCTTCGTCATCAAGCCCCATTTTTCTTAACATTAAAACCAGAATAACCAATCCAAAACCTGCGCCTTCGGAATCATCAAAAACCTGAGTAAAAGCATTTTCCAAATTGTCTAATTGTCTGGATCTTGCCATCTTGTCATGGATTCGCAGCTGTTCTGTTTTTGTTGCAATTACATTATTGCGTATTTCAACTATGATTGTATTTCTTTTAAGCTGCAAAATAATTTTTATATAAAGCCCTTTTTCTTTTTGCATCTGAAGATAATGATTAATGTTACCCAATGTTTCTTTTTTAAAGCATTCCATTCCTTCTTCGTATTCATCATCATTATTGATATCCAGGCCGCGTTCGATAAAGTATATTCGTTTTGTGTTTGCTTTTTTGGCATTAACAACAAGTTCCTGCACACAATAGGTAACATAGTCCTTAAGCTTTAATTGACCCATGTGTTTAAGGAAAGCCTCTATGACTTGTACTATGTACATTTCAATTTCTTTGGGAAGCGTGTAAGTGGTAATTGTCAATGGAAGTCCAGACTGTACGGCTTTTTTAATTTTGCCTTCGTCCACTACCAAATCGGATGCAGAAGTCATAAGTATATCCCCTTATACAATATTATAAATATTTTCATAAAAAAATCAATAATACATGAAAAAAATTGAAAAATCTAGTTTTTTTCTGTGTATGTCAAAATGACACGATTTTTTAGTGTATAAGACTGTCTGTGTCATTTTTGCCCGAATCTGATAAATTGATCCGCCAAAAACCACAAAAAGATGATAAAAATAGAATAAACGCCGGCAATATGTTCGAAATTGACAAATTATTGAATAAAAAACAACTTGGCACG
This sequence comes from Treponema sp., assembly GCA_031281025.1. GTDB lineage: Bacteria > Spirochaetota > Spirochaetia > Treponematales > Breznakiellaceae > WQXQ01. The sequence goes on from JAITFY010000106.1 coordinate 2,935, forward strand.
ATTTTTGCTAAACTATAGATGAGTAACTGAGGAGGACGATATGAATAAAGAAACAGCAGCAAAAACAACGAGAAGCAATCTATCGTTATATTTCAATGAAATTAACCGTATTCCGATGCTATCTCGTGAACAGGAAAAAGAAACTGCCCGTTTGGCGGCAGAAGGCAACAAGATTTCCCGCGAAAGGCTTATAAATGCCAATCTTCGTTTTGTAGTCAGTGTAGCAAAAAAGTATCAAGGACTTGGATTGCCGCTTGATGATCTTATCAGCGAGGGAAATGTCGGACTTTTAAATGCAGTTGATCGTTTTGATGTAAATAAAGGTTATCACTTTATTTCTTATGCAGTTTGGTGGATACGTCAGGCAATTATGAGCGCTCTCTACGAAAAAGCCAGGATGATTAGGCTCCCGGTAAATCGCGCTTCTGAACTTGTAAAAATCGAAAAAGCCAGAAAAATTATCAATTCGGAATACTCATCTCAGGATGAAATCAACGAAATCGCAAAAATACTGGACATGGAAAAAGGACGGGTCAGCGATCTTATAAATATATCAAGAGAAATGCTCTCGCTGGATAATCCTGTTTCCGATGATGGAGCCCTGCTTCTTAAAGATTCCATTGAAGATGATATGTATGTAGCTCCGGATGTATTTGCAGAAAGAAAATCGATGGAAAGCGATATAGAAAACATCCTTAATACACTGGATAACGAAGAAGCAGA
>JAITFY010000114.1 GCA_031281025.1 Treponema sp.
CCAGCAGCTCACGCCCTTCTGCGTGATCTGCAGGACGTGGAGATTCCAAAAGAAGCGTAGCTGCAAAACCAAGCGCTTCTTCGTCATCAGGGTTGGAACGTAAAATAGAGCGCAGATAGTTAAGCGCCGAGTCTCTATTACGGTTGCCTTCGAATTGTATCCTTGCTCTAAGAAATAAATACATTCTGTTATTGGGGTTTATTGCGGCATAACCATCCAGTAATACATTGGCTTGAGAATGGTTTCCCTGCTCTATCAGAATAAAAGCTTTCATTAAAATAAAATCCCCATTCCTTGGTTCTGCAAGTAAAACTTCATCTATGATAGGCAAAGCCCTTTGCCAGGCTCGATTCTCAAAAAGGCTTAATGTTAGTTCTTTTTTTATTTCCAAACTGTCGGGATAACGAATAGTTAAATCGGAAAAGAGCCTTACAGCTTCGGTTAGATCGCCGGACAGCCTTCTTACACGGGCAATACCAATCAAGGCGGGATAAAATTCTTCGGAAATTGAGTATGCCTGCCTAAAAAACCGTTCCGCCTCGCTTAAATTCGTTAAACGTTCGTGCAACAAACCCTGGAAAAAAGCCGGGAAGATCGAGGTGGGACGAATTCTTTCGGCTTTTTTAAGATCATCAAAAATCGCAGGAAACAATTCGGTCAGATTCGTTACATTTTCAGTCACAGCAAGAAAAGGCAAAATGTGTTCAAAAAAATCAATTGAATTTTCATGCGGCTGCTGATACACCCCTCTTTCGGCTTCCCTGATAATCCTGGTATAGTTATGTGTCTGCGGAAGATCTAAAATTGGAAGCCTAACAAGAGAATCGGGATAAACCAGGCGAATAAGCAATGTATTAATACCGTTCATTACACGGCCAAATTCGGCGCCGGCCAAATTCCTTGAACGTATCAATTCCAGCGCTTGCAGCATGGAAGATAAAATGCCGGTTTCGGTAAGGCTGCGTATTTCTTCGGTTAAACTGCCGGAAACCTGTTGTCTGGGATCATCAAAATCGCCGGGGTTTTCCCGCGTTTCCGGCGAAGATCCGCAAGCAATGAGAATAAAAATGGATAAAAAACATGTATACAACCGGCGGATACTGCATTGATGCGCGTATTTTTGACGATAGGTTTTTGAAATCATATTTATCCATAAAAAAATAATTTAAAATCGAAAAGATATAATATACAAAATATTAACATAATGATAGTATGATAACAATGGATAAAATGATAAAAATTGTATGGTATATTACGCTCACAGTAATATTATCGGTCATATTGTGTACAGTTTCATGCAGATTTTCGCATGGAAATGGAGCGGCTGGAATAGACCAATACTACATTACAGGCACGAAAGAAAACCAGGAAAAACTTATAGAATTGTTTAATTTGCTCAGAACAGAAAAAACAGGCAGCGAGGGAGAATTTGCAGTAATTAGAGAAATTGCCGGAAATTTTGCAAAACTAAACGATTATGACAGGCTTATTCATTTTTTAAGCAACAGAACAATAAATAATCCCGGAGACCCATACAATAGTTATTATTTTTTAATGATTGCTTTTGCTTATATTCAGCAAGAGTCAGAACCTGCAGCTGCCCTGTATTTGGATATGATCATCAACAACTATCCGGATCTTATAATTAACGAGGAATCCATTCATCTTATAAGCTTGCGTCACCTTATCCATTTAAACAATAATCCGCAAAGACAGGTTTGGTATTACAACGAATTGATTTCCAGATTTCCAGATAAAATCGATTTAGGTCATGCTTATTTTATGCTAGGTCAGGCACGTGAGCGAGTCGGCGACTGGAATGGCGCAATTCAGGCATACATAAATTTTCTGCCGTATTCTGGAGTTATAATCCCAGGTTTTCCCAATGCCGCACAATATGCCAGACAGCAGGTTGACTTTAGCAGATCCAGTAAAGATTGGACTTTTGAAAGCTTAGGCACATTAAGAAATGCAATTCAATCTGCCATTGACAATCATGATCCTTTCCGGCTAACCAGTTATCAGGCAAAAGTAAATTTTTTTACACGTTCATGGCAGGGAAACGAAATAGAAAATGCCAGAATGTCAAATTTTTCACTTCCCCATTTTATGGGCAGCCACATCCGGTACGAAACTAACCTTGACCCATCATCAAATGCCACAGAAGCATTTTTAAGAACAACCGGCTGGTCGTTAGGGCTTCCTGTCTGGTATTTGTACTTTAGGAAGATTTACTTCCCGCAGGATCCAGAAATACACGGACGCTGGGAATGGGCAGGGATCTACTATGGAGAAAGATTTTAACGTGAACAAAACGGATAAACGTTTTATTGTAACAGTAATTTTTCTCATATTGGGCGGGTTAGGTGTTGTTTCAACACAAGAGGCAGGACGGCCGTTACGGGTTACTGATCAACAGCCAATGGAGTCCTACTCTTTACTCCCTATTATAACCCGCCAGTTGCCTCCTGCCAATTCTTTGATTACGCCTTGTTCGCTTGAACGGGTTTTAACACAGAGATACATTGAGCAGTACACAAGACCCAGCGGGATAGCGTATTTGAATACGCTTGTTGCAAGGGCGAATATTTACATGCCGTTTATCAGAGAGGAAGTTACAAAGCGGCAGCTGCCGCCGGAGTTGATTTACCTTCCGGTAATTGAATCGTCTTTTGTAATTACAGCAAGAAGCCGTTCCGGCGCTGTGGGGCTTTGGCAGTTTATGATGAACAGCATAACACCCTACGATATGCGGGTAACAGACTATATCGATGAACGGCGTGATTTTATCAAATCGACAAGGGGCGCTTTGCAAAAACTTCAGGATAATTACAGGGTACTTGGCTGCTGGAATCTTTCATTGGCAGCATACAATGCAGGGCTTGGACGTGTAAGGCGGTCTATTCAAAGTACCGGAATCAACGATTACTGGATCTTAAGCGAAAAAAGTGAGCTGCCGCAGGAAACCATTCACTACATGCCTAAGTTGATTGCAGTGTCCTATGTTCTGTCACAGCCCAGAAGGTTTGGCATCAATGTATGGCAGGAAAAATTTGAATGGGAAGCGATTCCCTTGCGGCGGCAAGTTTCCATCGATGTTGTTGCCGATGAAGCGGGAATTCCCAGAGATTTGATGCGCCGTCTAAATTCGCAGCTGCTCCACGGGATAACCCCTGCGGACAGAAATTTTTCCCTGATAGTTCCGGCCACCCATATTGAGCAGGTAACAGCGGTTCTGGAACGCGAAGATCTCCGCCTGATTCGTTATCGCTACCATACTATCCGTCAAGGGGACACATTATGGTCATTGTCCAGGTATTACGGAATAACTGTGTCCATGATTGAAACGCATAATCCAGGCATCAACAGCCGCTTCCTTAGAATTGGCCAAACAATTATTATCCCTATTCTAAACGAAGGAAGAACCTTAAATATGCCGATACTAGAGGTTAGAGATTAGAGGTTAGAAGTTGGGGTTCGGGGTTAAGGAATTGAAGAAATCTTTACTGTTTTTACTGTTTTTTTTCTCTGTTTTTGGGGTGTTTTCGCAGGCGGGTATTAGTGTTTCCGGGTTGGTTGAGTGGGATACTTTACGGTTTAATGCGCAGGTTTCGCTGGATTTAGCATCAGCGGGTTTACGGCTTCCTGCGGGAAGGACTCATGGCGAAACGCTTTTAGCAGCGGGTTTCCATGATAATATACGGCCGTATCTTATGGATTTGCAGGTGGATTCTTCCACTACAATCGGGGATCTTGTATACAGGGGCGAATTAGATTTACGGGAAATTGATGCCATTATTCTTGGCGCAACTTCAGTACCTCCTGCATTAAGTCCAGATTTACATCAAATTTCTTCATCGCATACAATTTCTCTTTTAAACTTTAATAATACGCTTTTACGTCATAGCCGCCTTACTCCCATAATCCGTACATTAAACCCGGTTTCAACAGCCTCTTATACAGGTATTATAATAATAGCCACAGACATCCTGCCTATTCACGGGATGAGAAATACAGCGTTGCCTATTCCTTGCCTTTTCCCCAAAATTTGGGACAGCGAAATGAACCTAATCTATGAACGCAGTATGCTGGAAGCGCATAATATTCCAATAGTACGTTATTCATCCGCCTCTAATATTTTTCAGAATAACCCAACAGGTCTTTCGCCGGAACTAAGGGAAATTGTTGGAGACCGTCCTCTTAGAATTTTCGCACAAGGCGTATTTGGCATTAAACCAACAGACCTTATCATAGATCAAAGCGATGCGTTATTAATTATTTCCTCCGGCGAAAACCGCCGCCTCTTGTCACAAGGCCGAATTGTTATAATACTTGATGAGTCGGTTTTAAGGTACGAGTTTACTCGATAGTTTTTTCTTTATAAGCAGTTTCCCTATTAGTGCGGCGATGGATTGCTGGGTAATGATACTCATAAGCGTTGGCAATACAGTCATCTCCGGGAAAAAAGCAACGGCAATTGTCATAACTGCGCTGTTGTTTCTAAGCCCTCCAGAAAGAATTAACGACGTGCTTTTTTCATCATTGCATTTTACGATAATACTGTTAAGTTTTGCAAACAAAAAACCAATTGTAGTTAATACAATGCAAAATAAAATTACCATCCAAACAACAGGATCATTAAACTTTATATTATGCGCAACTGCCGATGTATTGGCTGCAATTACAAGAATCAGGCATATTTTAGAAAACGGATCAAGACTCGCGCTTATTATATGTGGAACTTTTCCTTTACTGGTTTCGTTTATCGCAACTCCCAATATGGTAGGAACCACAATCATTAACAAAAGAGAAAGCGCAATCCCGCTCATGTCCATTACAACTATTTTACCCATTAAAATACGAATTGTTGCAGGAACAATCAGCGGAGCCAGTATAGTAGAAAGTAAAATCAAGGAAAGCCCCAGCGCTTTATCGCCTTTATAAATCATTATCCAGATAAAACCGGAAACTGCGGTAGGGCCTGCAAATAAAAGCACATAACCGGTAATAATATCATGATTTGTAAAAAACAGTGATGTGATAAAAAGAGCAGTTAGCGGCATAAAAATATGACTTGTAATAAAAAAAGCTGCAATTGGCAGGGGGTTTTTTACAGAAGCTCCAAGTTCACTTGCTTTTAACTTTAACGCGCCGGTAAAAGTCATTAAACCAAACAGCCATGGAATATAGGGGCGAAATACGCCAAAAAAAACGGGGAATAAAAATCCAAGCGCAACTGCAAACGGAGTTGTCAACGGGATTAGCTTATTTAAAATATGATTCAAACTATGCAAGTTTGCGTTAAACTTTGACAGGGGGGTTAATTCTCCAGTATTGTTATTTCCACTCTTCGGTTTCTTCGCATACCTTCTTCCGTATTGTTATCAGCTATTGGCCTGTCTGCTCCGTAACCACGAATCACGATACGATCCCTTGTGCGGACATTTCTGGACAACAAAAAATCCGCAACGGCTCCTGCCCTGTTAAGAGAAAGCTCCATGAGGTATTCTCTTGTGCCGGCCTGGGCAGCATGGCCGCTTATCACAATGTCGCGATCTGGATAACGCAGCAAGATTCCGGCTATTCTTTCCAGTTTTGCTTCTTCTCCCGGCAGCATTCTGTCGGAGTCGGGAAAAAACCTGATGTCTTCCAGGCTTAAAGAAATGCCTTCTTCCACCTGCCTTACAACAACATCAGGGATCTCCAGACGCTGGATTTCGTCGATAATGTCTGCGATAATACGGTCTCTGTCCATATATTCAGATTCGATAAATTCCGCATTTGCAGTCCCGCGAAATTCAATCCTTTGCCTGTCTGACATTTCAAAAAGAAGACGGAATTCTTCTTCGTATGCAATCGCCTGACCAATTGAATGATCCCAAAAGACAAGCTGATTAAATGTACCGGATATGCGTATTGGATATACATATCCCGCTACAGGATCAGGGCGGGATTCAATGTTATAGTTTACAGAAAATGCCGGATACGAAACTCCTTTCCATTGGCGTTCTCCAAGATATTCATAAAAAGCATTAAATGGAATTCTATATGGCTGCTGTATTCCGAATGTATCGCGAAAATCGTGTACCTCATGAGCCTGAGCATGCCATTTATCGCCAACTTTTAACTCTCTACCGGGAAAAACAGGAACATTACGCACAACCGGCATAAAATACTGGGGATCGATCGTAAGGAAACCAAGCCTGTCTCTTTCAAATACAGATTCATATTCCCTTGATATTTGAAAACTGGTATTTTCGGGTAATCTGCCATGGAAAATATGATAAATCAAACGTTCAGAAGTTTGAAAAATCGCCCTGTGTTGTCCTTTACCATCTGTTACATCAGTTACTTCTACGGCAATACGGTTAAGAATTTCCGCTCTATGGCTTAAAATGCCGTTAACAAAGACTGCCTGATCTACCGTAGATAAAATACGGTAACGCGCGCCCGGTATATGTTTGAATTCAAAAACTTGAGATTCTAAAGATAAAGGATTGATGAGGCAAATCAAAAAAACAAATACCAACGCTCGCATGAATATATTATAGCTTGTTTTTGGGTAATCGGCAATATGGTAAACGGCGTTTGCTGCCGTTTAGTTTTCTTCTTTTTGCGGCCCTACAAAAATCCCGATTTTATTTAATCCTATAAGAAGCGGCACTCCGGCAAGCATAGCAGCTGCTGCAAAAAGGGCTCGTTCAACAGGGGTGGCTACCATAAGGACAGTCCATAATTCTTTTGGGTGCTGGAATAACACAAGACCAAAAAAGTTCCCCACAGTTGCTCCGCCAATAAGGCCGCCGAATGAACATAACCAGATTGCCGGGAATTTCCAGAATTGTTTTGGGCTTGTAAACATTTTATTTGCAAAAATAATTCCTGTAATCATTACGATAAAACCCAGTCCGTAAACCACTATTGGAAAAAAAAAGGCGGCTCTTCCTATCTCTTGCGTAAACCACAAGAGCGTACCTGTAATGTATACGATAATGCCGCCGTTAAAACTAAAATTGCCGTTACTGTTAATTGTAATTGGCGGCCATTTACCCCATGTTATGCAGCCTGTTGTAAAAGCCATTGTCGTTCCAACAATAAAAGTTCCAAGCCCCATCCATGCCGTATTTGGGGCAATCAAACTTCCGATGAATCCTCCTACAGCCGAACAGAGCGCGCCGGCCAAAGGGCCAAAAAATATCCCCGAAAGGGGATTCAAAACCGACGAAATTGAAAAAACGCCGCCTGTCCCCCATATTGGAAAAGCCGGCAGCAAATGCCCTGCAGCTACCACTGCCGCCCACACTGCAATTACAGCAGGATGCCTGACTATTTTTAAGTTGTTTTGCTTGTAGTACTTCATACAGGTATTATTCCTTTTCTGTCCATTTTAATCAATCTGCATGCATAATCTGCGGCCAAAGATGTATTATGTGTAACAATTATAATTGTATATCCATTTTTATGAAGGTCTTTTATGATATTCATAATATTTAAATTGCCGTGATAGTCTCCTGCATCAACTTCATCAAAAAGGATTATTTTGGCTCCCATTGCAAGCACACATGCAATTACCAGCTTTGCACGATCTGGTTTACTTAAAACATGAGGAAAAACATCCAGGATGGAATTGTCAAGCCCAGCCATTTTTAATGATTCTTCTACACGTTTTTTAATTTCCTGTTTGGGAAGATTTTTGTTTTTTAACGCAAAAGCAATTTCCTTAAAAACAGAGCTGGTAAATAGCTGAGAATCTGGATTTTGCATAACAAAACCGATTTTTCCGGAAATATCGCTTGGCGGCAGTTCTTTTGTGTTTTTTCCGCAGATAAAAATATCTCCGGATGACGGGCGCAAAAGACCTGTTATACTTTTTAAAAGAGTAGTTTTTCCGCAGCCATTAAACCCCATAATTGCCAAAAAATCGTTTTCTGCAATTGAAAGATTGATATTTTCGATACTAATACCATTCGGATATTTATAAGAAAAATCTTTTATTTCGATCACGGGTGACTGCTCTCCCAAAGGTTTTAAAGTAAATTGGTTTAAATAACTTTGTGTCCTTTGTGTACCTTTGTGACAAGGCGGTTGAATTCCGTTTTCTTCCAGCAAAGAGCGGTTGGAAAAAATATTTTTTGCCGTATCAAGTGCAGCAATAGAACCATTTTTTAAAACGCAGACTCTATCTGCAAATTTGGACATCAATTCGCTGTTATGTTCCGCCATGATGATTGTTATATTGTTTTTTACCTGAATATCTTTTAATACGGCCATTACATCCATAGCGCCTTGCGGATCAAGGCGGCGCAGCGGTTCATCAAGAACCAGTATTTTTCCAAACATTGCAAGAGCGGCGGCAATTGACAAGCGTTGTTTTTCGCCGCCGGAAAGTGTAGAAGGCGTTCTTTTTTCAAAACCATCCAGACCGACTAAAAAAAGCGCATTTTTCACACGCTGTTCGATCTCCAAAACCGGTAATCCTAGATTTTCCGGGCCAAACGCAGCTTCATTACGAACAGTCGATGTAAAGAGCTGGGCATCGGGATCGTCAAGAACCATCCCTACAGTTTGAGAAATTTGCGGGACTGAACAATTCACGGTATCCTGATTGTCAACTTTAACACTGCCTGATAAACAGCCTCCATGAAAGTGAGGAATAATACCGTTAATAAGTTTGCAAAAAGTGGTTTTTCCGGCTGTATTTTCACCCATTACGGCAAGAAATTCTCCCTGCTTTATATGAATACTTATATCATTCAGCGCAAGATTTGCCTCTGGAGAATATGAATAAAAAACTTTTTCAAAGTGTATTATGCTCATTTTTTAATAATAATTGAAAATTAACATACAGGAAATATATACAATGCAAAAAACAACTGTAAAATAATCGATTTTTTTCATTAACGGCTTATCAATCCATGTTCTGGTTTTATAAATGCCAAAAGCCCGGCAGTCCATAGCAACAGAAGAAATTTGCGCTTTTCGCATTGCATCTAACATCAGCGGAATTAAAAGACTGCAATATGCTTTGATTCCGGAAAAAATCGTTTTTTTGTCAAAAGATCTGCAGCCGCGCAATTTTTGAGCATCCATGATGCGGGAAGCTTCATCTTTAAAAGAAGGAATAAGGTTAAAAGCCGAAGTTACAAGAAATGCGTTTTTATAATTAAATCCAAGTGAACATAAACCTGCAGCAATCTGGTTGTGAGGTGTTGTTTCTGTAAAAACAGGTAAAATAACCATTAAGGCGAATAAACGGCAGACAATCACAAGCCCAAACAACAAACCTTCCCATTTTAAAAAATTAAAATCTCCTGCCGTAGATTTCACTATGTAAGTATCACCGGGGCCAAAAATCATCTGCATTAAAATAACAAATACCGCTAACAATGCGAGATTTTTAAATAATCTGCCTGCCTTAAAAGGTACTTTAACAATTAAACGAATAATGACAAAAGATAATAAGAGGCATACAGCTGTCTCCAGCTTGTTAACAAGAAAGACCAGAATAGTTAACAGCAAAATACAAATTAATTTTGTTCTAACATCAAGATTTAAAAATAATAACATTTATAAATAAACTATATACAAAATTAATATAATGTGCTATATTTAGTAAAACAACTTTAAACAAAAAAGGAGAAGGTAAATGACTGATGCAAAAACACGACTGGCAAACAGAGAAAGACAGCGAAGATACCGTGAAGCGCACAGGGAAGAAATTAACGAACAGCGAAAAGAAAGGTATAAAGCCCGCATCATGAAAGGGAAGTGCCCCCGGTGCGGCGGTAAAGTAAAAAAGGGTTACACTCTTTGTACGGAATGTTGCGAATATCAGGCAAATCTAAATCGTAAATATGCAAGGCAACGGAAAAAAACCACAGCAAAACTAAAGACAACCAAAAAAACGGCTGCAAAAAAACCGGCAGCGAAAAAACCAGCAGTTAAAAAAGCGGCGGCTAAAAAGCCAGTTGCCAAAAAAACGGCTGCAAAAAAAACAGCGGTGAAAAAACCGGCAGTTAAAAAAGCAGCGGCTAAAAAGCCGGTTGCCAAAAAACCAGCCGCAAAAAAAACAGCGGTGAAAAAACCGGCAGCAAAAAAAACTGTTGCAAAAAAGCCGGGCGCTAAATCAAGCCCAAAAACAAAAAAGCTCATTCAACGAAGAGCGGTAAAACAAACAAAAGCAAAAGCAAAAAAATAGCTCATCTGTTTTTTTAACAAAAAAGCCGTGTGTAAAAGCACGGTTTTTTTATTCTTCCGCTTCGTCATCTGTAAACGGCAGTTCGTTTTGGGGTTCTATATTAAGAGTTTTGGAAAGCAGACGGGTAATAATTCTGGAATTATCAAGCAGGCTTGAAACCGATTGATTCTGATGAAGACGGGATATAACATGAGCAAAAAGACTTGATATAGAAACCTTTACATACCATTCACGATCTACAATATCTTCCTGGTAAACAGCGTTAGTTCCAATGATACGATAAAACAAACCTTCGTTGTAGGCTTCATCCAGATGGGTAATTGCATTCCCGGTAAAAAGCGGCAGACTGATAGCGCAAATAATCCTGCGGGCGCCATTATCCTTTAGGATTCTCATACCCTTTATCAGAGTGCCGCCTGTTCCCAGCATATCATCCGCCATAAAGACAGTTTTGTCCTGTACATTACCCAAAAGCCTTATTTGCGAAATATTAGACCGGCTTGCATCACGGCTGATTTTGGAGTAATCCCTCTCTTTATACAACAGAGCAAGAGGTTTTTTAAGCGCGGAGGCATAAAACTTATTACGATCAACGGCGCCGGTATCAGGTGAGACAACGACAAAATCATCGTTTAAGACTCCATCCATTCGTGTTAGAGTTTGTATTATCTGATAACTGGCATGAAGGATTTCCAGCCGCATTTTATTAAACGCATTGATAATATCCCTGGAATGAAGATCGAGCGTAATAATATGGTTAACACCCAAACTTTCAAATATTTTTCCGATTCTGCTGGCGCTTAAGCCCTCTCTGCCTCTTGCTTTGTGTTGGCGGGAATAGGGATAAACAGGTATTACCAGTGTGATACGATCTGCTCCAGCCCGCCTTGCCGCATCAACTGTAACCATTATTGTCATCAGGTGATCATTTATGGAAAATCTGTCAACCACCTGCCCTTTTGCAAATTTAACAGGATAATGATTTTCCACATCCTGGAAAATATACACATCCTTACCGCGGATTGATTCCTGTATTTCTGATTTTACTTCTCCGTTTGGAAAAAGCGAAAACTTAACAGGAACCCTAAAATCACCGTTTGTACGCCTGCCGTTTCCGCTTTGTGAATCAGTGCCCCTAATTACAATCCTGTTGGTAAGATCGATATGTAAAGCGGCTTGTTCTATGCTGATATTATAACGTTTGGAAATTTGTTCTTCTGTTTGTTTACGGCTGTGACGATATTTATAACGCAGATGTTCGATTACTTCATTAGCGAAAACATCACCACCAGGACAGGCAATTATGGCGAGATTCGCCGGATTGAAGTACTTCATAACCTAATTGTTTTTAACATAAACCAGATTAAAAGTCAAGAGCGGCTTCTTGTTACAGCTTTGTGCCAGCCAGAAATTAGGGTTTCCCGCTTTTCGCCTGTCATTGCAGAGTTAAACAAGATATCGCGCTGCCAGCGTTTTTTTACCTCGTTTTGGTCTTTCCAAAAACCTACAGTGATACCGGCAAGACAGGCAGCACCAAGTGCAGTGGTCTCATGCACAACAGGGCGTATTATGGAAGCATCGCAAATATCAGCTTGGAATTGCATCAGAAACTTGTTAATACTTGCCCCTCCGTCAACTTTTAGTTCTGTTATTTTGATGCCAAGGTCGCTTTCCATCGCTTTAAGGATGTCCAATACCTGAAATGTTATAGACTCAAGCGCCGCCCTGATAACATGGGCTTGTTTTGTTCCGCGAGTTATTCCCACTATACAGCCCCGTGCATACATATCCCAATACGGTGCGCCAAGACCTGTGAATGCCGGGACAATGTAAACACCTCCCGTATCGTTTACCTTGGCGGCAAAGTACTCACTGTCGGCGCTTTCTGCGATCATACGCATTTCGTCGCGCAGCCACTGGATAACAGCTCCGCCTGTAAAAACCGAACCTTCCAGCGCATATTGTACCTTGTCACTAAAACCTGCGGCGATGGTTGTTAAAAGGCCGTTTTTGCTCCCGGTTATTTCTGTTCCCGTGTTCATGAGCAAAAAGCAGCCTGTGCCGTAGGTACACTTAACGTCGCCTTTTTCAAAACAGCATTGACCAAACAGCGCCGCCTGCTGATCACCTGCATTGCCGGCTATGGGGATTTTTACGCCAAAAACATCGGCAGCGCCAAAGATAGAGCCGGACGGCTTAACTTGAGGCAAAATGGCGCTTGGGATATCGAGCGCTTTTAACAGCTTGTCGTCCCACTTTAGTTTATGAATATCAAAGAGCATTGTCCTGCTTGCATTGGTATAATCGGTCACATGCGCTTTTCCGCCTGTGAGTTTCCAGATTAACCATGTATCTACAGTACCAAAAAGTATCTGGCCATCTTCCGCTTTTTCCCGTACCCCTTTAACATTATCAAGTATCCATTTAATTTTTGTCCCGGAAAAATACGCATCCGGTACAAGACCTGTTGTTTTTGTTATGTAATCGCCAAGCCCGTCATTTTTAAGAGAATCAACAATGGCGGAAGTTCTTCTGCATTGCCACACAATTGCATTGTAAACCGGCTGCCCTGTTTTTTTATCCCATAGAATCGTAGTTTCACGTTGATTGGTAATACCAATTGCGGCAATTTCCTGTGGTTTGATTTTTGTTTTTGTAAAAAGGTCTAACATCACCGAGTACTGCGAAGAAAAAATCTCCAATGGATCATGTTCCACCCAGCCTTCATGCGGATAAATTTGCGTAAACTCTTTTTGTTCGGTAAAACCGCCTGCGATATTCATTTGATGATCGAATAAAATAGCACGCGAACTTGTCGTTCCCTGATCCAGAGCTAAAATGTATTTTTTCATATTACTTCCTGCAAACTACAATTAATTTATTGGCATTATTATCATAAGCGCTTTCGTCCCAATCGCCGTAGATTTCGGTTTTTTCAAAACCTGCTTCCATAAGCAATTCTCTAAGTTCAGAAGCGCTGTACAAGCGCTGGGTAAAGGTTTTTTCGATTCTTTTTCCGTCTTTGAGCAGTATCCAGCGGTTTTTTAAATAAGTCCATGAATCAAGAGGCGTATATCCGGTTAAAACAGTGTAACCTTCGCGTTCAAACCATTCGTCTTCTACAAAGTTTTTAACTGCGATTTCTTTGCCAAGCGTTTCGATAATAAAAGTGCCGTCTTTTTTTAAGGAGTTATATACATTTTGCAAAACCAATAAGTCGTCGCTTTTGTCCTGAAAATATCCAAACGAAATATACAAATTTACAATTAAGTCAAAATAATCCGGGCGCAAGAATTCCCTGACATCACAGTTGATATATTCGATATTTAAATTTTGGTTTTTTGCGTCTTCTCTTGCAGTTTCCAGAAAACTTTCTGTAATGTCAACGCCAGTTACGGTAAAACCCATACTGGCAAGCTCCGTACTTATTCTGCCAGGACCACAGCAAAGATCTAAAACCTTTGGGGCGGATTCAAAAGGTTTTTTCCATGTTTTTTGCGGGGTTTCACCATACAAGTTAAAACGGGAAAGACGGGTAACAGCATCTGTTACATCCGGTACTTCCGCCCAATGAATTTCATCAAACATAACCGGAGCAAAATGCTCCCAAAATTCCAGGTCTTTAAACCACGCGTTTGTAATCACAGTGAAGTTATGCTACACAAGCTTCAACCGCAGGATTTAGATAACCGGTTTGTACACAGATATTAAAAAGATGCCTTGTGATGGTCTCTTCTGTTGTTCTAACACTTCCATTGGTGTCACGAGTAAAGCGAACCAGAAAATCACTATCACTTTCTTTCAGAATATCAATGTATTCTGTACTGCCCGCTCTGCATTTAATATTATAACGTTTCATAATATTAATATCGGAACTTTAATTTTTGTCTTTAGAAAAAGGTGCCTGGCACCTCACCTGGCACCTCACCTGGCACCTCACCTGGCACCTTGCCTGGCACCTTGTTTTTGCTGTATAATCGTTTAAATGAAAATTAGATTTAAGATGTTCCTTGTAATACTGCCTTTGCTCATAGTTCCCCTGGTTTTGGCTCAAACATCCTCGTATTTTAATGCGATAAACGGGGTTACCCGCCTTGCCCGTCAATTATTGGGGTTTAAACTGGAAGAAATGGAAAAATTCGCAAACCTGCAGTGGCTGTTATTGCTGGAAAATAACTTTGTGGAAAGGCCTGTTATGGTAGAAGCCGCAAAAATGGCGGTTGAACAGTACGGGCGCAGTATTCTTTTAAGCGATTCAGAAATTATTTTTGCTGTAGACAATCATGGCAGCCTGCAAATGTTTACATCCGATCCGCTTTTGCAGGCAGATGAAACCACAGAAATTTTACAGATTCTTGCAGAAGAAAATCAGGGGCTTCAAACAGCCGTTATCGCGGGAGAAAGACGGATTTTTCAATCGTTCTATTTTGCTCCCTTTGACTGGCACATTTTAATTACCGAAAAAGAACAGGTTTTTTACAGAGACGCAAATACAATCAGAATGCAAACGATCTTTACGCTGGGCGTATCCGCCGTTATTGCCATACTACTTCTGATTTTTGTTACAAGAAGTTTAACAAAACCGCTTGGCAAAATTGCGAGTGCAATGAACGGCGTAATTGAAACGGCGGATCTGTCATCAAGGGTAGATGTTGAATACCGCGATGAAACAGGCGTTGTAGCTCAAACCTTTAACAAAATGACAGAAGAGCTGGACAGAGCATACGGGCAAATCAAACGGTACGCTTTTGACGCCGTTCTTGCCGGCAAAAAAGAAGAACGTATCCGCCATATTTTTCAGAAGTACGTTCCCAATGATGTAATCGAACGGTTTTTTGCATCCCCTGAAAAAATGCTTGTTGGCGATAACCGCAAACTATCGATACTTTTTTCTGATATCCGCTCTTTTACAACCATTTCCGAAGGCCTTGCTCCCGATGATTTAGTCGGTTCTCTTAACCGGTATTTTTCCGGCCAAGTAGATGTAATTTACAACAGGAAGGGAATTGTAGATAAATACATAGGAGATGCCATCATGGCTTTCTGGGGCGCTCCGGAAAAACACGAAGATGACGTTTTACAATCGGTACTGTCCGGCCTTGAAATGATCGAATCTGTCAAACAGTTTAACGAAAACCAGCGCCGTCTTGGCAAATGCGAATTTCAGGTTGGCATTGGGTTAAACTACGGCGAAGTAACAGTCGGCAATATCGGCAGCGAGCGCAAGATGGACTACACGGTAATTGGAGATGCGGTAAATCTTGCATCGCGCATGGAAGGACTAACCAAGACGTATCATTCGGATATTCTTATTTCAGAAAGCTTATTTGATGAACTTAGAAAAACTTCCCCCAATTCCGGTCTTCGTATCCGCCTCCTTGATACGGTTGCGGTAAAGGGCAAAACAAAGGGCGTAAAAATCTTCACTGTAAAAAATACCCTTTCGCCGCCGGAGGACAAAGCATGGCCAATTCACAATCAGGGAATGAAACTCTACTACAACCGCTCTTTTGCAGAAGCCGCATTAAAGTTCCAGGAAGTTTTAACTTCCCTGCCCGGCGACTTTAATGCAGAGAACCTTTACACTAGATGCGTAGAGTACGCTTCCAACCCTCCGCCAGAAGACTGGAACGGGGTGGAAGTTATGCAGAGCAAATAACTACTCCCGCAAGAGCTGGCGTATTACTGTTAGCTGGTTATTAAGATCTGCGATTTGCCGTTCTTGATTTGTATTATCGGTACGCAGTCTTGTAACTTGCGATGACAGATTGCCACTTTCGTTTTGCAGCTCTCTGGTTTCTTCGAGCAGCGAAGTAATTCGCGCGTCTCGTTCGGCAAGGACACGGGCATGAGCAGAATCGCCGGCTGTAAATGCGTTAATTGTACTTTGCATTTCGTTTTTTTCGGCTTCAAGCCGTACGACAGCTGCCTGCAACCTGGTTTTTTCTGCTTCAAGTTGCGTGATGATTTCAGAATCATCAGTATTGCCCGTTTTTGACAGCATAAAAAGACAAACAAATAGTACTGCAACAATGATCGAAATTATTGTTATAATCGCATTGGTTTTTTTCATATTGTACTCCTTAAATTTAAAGACCCGCCGCCTGACGGATTAATGCTATCTGAGCATGAAGACTTTCTACCTGATGTTCCAGCTCCGTGTTTTGTGTCCGCAATGACGTGATCGTACTTTCTCTTGTTGTTAAGGTCTGGTTCATCGTGTCCCTTTGGGTTTCTAAAGATGTGATTGTACCGTCTCTTGCCGTGATGGTTTGGTTTAAGGTATTACGCTGTGTTTCAAGGGACGTTATCGTATTTTCTCTTGTTATGATGGTTTGATCCAATGCAGCTTTGTCGGCTTCCAGTGATCCTATCGTTGTCTGCAAATCATTTATGGTGTCTTCCTGTTGTGCAGTAAACGTTATTAGGTCTAATTGCCTTTGCGCATCTTCGATTAAGGTAACTGCAAAATCAAGCAACTGGTTGTAAAAAGTTCTCCTTGACTGAAAAGCATGCAAAGCGGCAAGGGAATTGTTGTTTAACGATTGCCGCAATTCGTTTACCCTTACAGTTGCCTGATCAAATTGTAATTCCTGAATCAAAGAGCTAATGGCAATAAGACCGCCGGAAATTAATGCATCTATAGCGTTTATTCTTTCCTGTTCCTGCGTTAAATTAACAAGTTCTTCCATTGCCGAAACAAGCTCGGCAGATGTTTCCTGCTGAACGCCGGCCAGTCTAATATCATAATCGGCTGTGCCTGTTCTTATTTGAACACCCTTCATCGAATTAAAAAATACCAAAAGAAGCGAACCGGCAGCCAAAACCAAAACAGCAGCTATGTTTACCGCAAGCGGAAAAAATGCGCCGCTTTTTTTTGCCTTTATTACAGCTTTTTTACCGCTGCCCTGCTCTTTTTGAGAAAGCCGGTGGCGGTTTTTTTCGGCGATTCCGTTAATTTGAGTTAGTATTTCCTGCTGTTCTTCTACAGAAATTCCAGATTGAGGATCAATGATAATGGAATTATCGACAACTTCGTTTTCGTTATTACTCATATTTTTACCTTATCCGCTTCTTTGTTTGCAAGACGAATACCGCCTGCTTTAAGACCCCGTACATTGTAATTTTGGGCTTTAAAGTCTTCCAAGAGAATTTTAAGTCTTGGTTTGGGAACATATTTTACAGTAAAAGAAAATTTTGTACGTGTATCTATGTGTAAAACCTGTGCGCCGTCGGGGACTAAAAAATAATCCTTGTTCATTATCCAGCCTTCGATTATAAAACGTTTTATATACGGAAGTCCGTCGTCTTTGTCTTTGTAAATTACCGTAAAAACAGTTTTTGCAAGAGTATCTTTGTCTGCAACGCCTATCCATAAAGCGTCTGCGCCGACAAACGCTTTTTCAGGAAGCTCCATGACAGTATACATTCCGTTTTTGCGAATTGCCAGAATTCTGTCAAAAGGTGATACTTCCGCAATTTTACCGCCAGAGACATTTGTTCCAAGATAACCACTTTTTGGATCGTATTTTAAATCAACATCACTTTTTACCACTTCTTTGGCGATAACTTTATCAAAACTGCCAACTTCGGTTTTTCTTTTGCCTCCGCCAATTTCTTCGTTTGCTTTTATTTTTGCAATTATTCCTTTTAAATACGAAACCGAGTACGGCACAATGCTTTTAAGGTGAGCGTTTATTTCCTTTATGCGCGCATTGATCTGTTCCATTTCGTCACGCGCCCTGTTGATATCGTATAACGAAATTCTGCGGATTGGTATTTTTAACAGGTGGTCAATGTCGTCATCGGAAATACCACGCGGTTTTATTTCTTTCATGAATGGCTTAAAACCTGCAATTACAGCATCGTGAACACCCTTGGCGGTTTTCATTTTTTCGATGCCTTTGTAAATCCGCTCCTCTATAAAAATTCTTTCCAGTGTGCGCAGATGCAGTTTATTTAAAAGTTCCTTTTTTTCCAGTTCAAGTTCGTTTGTAAGAATTTTTACAAGCTGTTTTGCATGATACTTGATAATTTCGTTTACAGTCATAATCGAAGGAAGGCCGTTTTTTATTACAAGCAGATTAACGGATATTGACTGTTCGCATTCTGTAAATGCAAAAAGCGCGTCTATTGTTTCTTGAGCATAAATGCCCCGCGCCAATTTTACTTCGATTTCGACTTTATCGGTTGTAAAATCGTTAATGCCGAGTATCTTAATCCGGCCTGCCCTTGCGGCATTTTCGATGCTGTTAATGATACTTTCTGTAGTTGAGCCAAACGGAAGTTCCGTGATAAGGATACGCTTTGGGTCAGAGGTATCAAGTTTTGCACGAACCAGAACCTTGCCGTTTCCGCCCTCGTAACCGGAAACATCAACATAACCGCCTGTTGGAAAATCGGGGTAAACCTCGAACTTTTTTCCCGTAAGGCAGGCAATTTCCGCTTCGAGTATTTCCACTGCATTGTGCGGAAGAATTTTTGTGGACATTCCAACCGCTATCCCTTCTACGCCAAGCGCCAATACAACAGGAATTTTTGCAGGAAAAAGGACAGGCTCTTTGTTACGTCCATCGTAGGAAGGCGCCCATTCCGTTAATTTAGGGTTATAAAAAACGTCCTTTGCAAGCGGAGTTACACGGCATTCGATGTAGCGGGGGGCTGACGGGTTATCCCCGGTAAAAAGGTTGCCAAAGTTTCCCTGCTTGTCGATAAAAAGCTCCTTGTTGGCAAGCACAACAAGCGCGGGGTTTATCGAAGCTTCCCCGTGCGGGTGGTACTTCATGCAATGCCCCGTTACATTGGCGACTTTATGAAATTTGCCATCGTCCATTTCGAACAGCGAATGAAGAATACGCCTTTGGACAGGTTTTAACCCGTCTTCCAGATCGGGAATTGCCCTGTCTTTGATTACATAAGACGCATATTCCAGAAAATTACGGTCAAAAAGGTTTTTTATAAATGCCATTAAGTACACTTTACAACAAAGACGTGTTTACATCAACCTCGGGCTTGCATGGAATATATGTTGATGTTTTTTAAAAAATGCGTTATTATCCATAGTATGAGGAAAAATCCTCTTAAAAATTTTCTCTTCTCTTTTTTGAGCATCATAGCTATGTCTGCTCTTTTTTCCTGTGTTCAACCAGTTAATATAAAAGAATTTTTGGAAGATGATAAAGTTCAGGAAATAATAGAAGCAGACTCGGTAGGTTTGGTTAATTACACTGGGGAAAATCTAAGGGCAGGCAACCGGCGGATTACCGGCCTTAATCCCAATAATTATTACAGAATAGAAGTACTGGACGAAAACGAAGATTCCCTTGATCCGCCTCAAATTTGGTTTGTTAGGGCAAACGGCCAATTAGGCGAATTAAACCAAATTGGCAGAGTTTCAGGAGGACAAATAACCGGTCTTAATAACAATCTTTTTTATGCAATATGGTCTGCCAGCCCGCTTTCCGGTGTTATGACTCTGTACGATCTTCCCGGCCCGCCTGATGCTCTTTCTACAGGCACTCCAATAAACCCTGGTTTAGGCGGATTATCGCTTGTAAATCCCGATGATACCTATTACCTTGATTTGGAATCATTAAACAGCCTCAGTACATATACCATCATAAGAGTTCCTGTTTTGCCGCCCGGTACAAACCAAACTATCAATTTTATTAATGACAATATAATCCAACTACAGAATAATGGAACTATAGATTATATATTTGTAGAAGACGATGGAACCGACGAATTTGCCAGTTTTAGAGTTTTAAGGGTACGAATTGCGGGAGTTGGCAGCCTTTTAATTACTGTTTCGATAGATATTTCTGATAAAGCAGTACTAACCCCAAGTACAATACCCCCCGTTTCTCAGGCCGCTCTTTTTGCAGGACCAGTTTCCGGTTTACCAACTCTCATTTTAAGTGGATTTGATACCGGCAGCGTTCGCTGGTTATACAATAATGTTTTAATTCACGGAGGAACTACTCTTGACTTAAATAATGTATTAAACAATAATGAAGATTACTGGTTAATTGGAACCCATGTTTTTTATGTAGAAGGCACAATTACCACAAACGGTGCAGCGGTGCCATATTCTGCAAGTTTTGATGTAATTATTACTCCGTAAGGAGTTAACAATAAAAACAAGAATAGGAGATTAAGATGAACGTAAAAAAATGCGGTATATTCGCCGCAATAGCGTTAGCAGTGCTTATTCCTGCATTGCTGGTAACAGGTTGTTTTGAACCAGTCGGCAAATTGGTCCTTCCGCAAAGACCTGTAGTGGAACTTGAGCCGGGTATGGGCGCGCTCTGGATAAGTCTTGGCGATAATAGTAACGGCCGTACAATTATGCCTACCGAAATTGCTGACTTGACTGATTTTGACTCATTCACGATTACAATCGAAGTAGAAGATACTCCAGGTACTTGGGTTATCTATGATAATTGGGAGGATGAAACAATTGAAATTGACAACACCAGTGGTGAAGCAGATGATCCAATATCCTTACCTGAAGGAGATTATCGTATCACGATTAAAGCCTTTATAGATGGAACCCCCGATATACTCGTAGCAAGAGGCGTAGCAGAAGTAACAATTGTAGCAGGAATAACAGCAGAAGAAGATATTGCTCTAATTGTAATCACTGACGGTTTAGGCAAGGGTACTTTTAGCTGGACTATCTTATTTCCCTCTAATGTAGACGACGATTTAACTGACACAGCTACTATTGAAATATTTGACAGTACTGGTACATTGTTGGAGCCAAATGCATTAGATTATGAATATGAAGATGACTTATTTATAGATGATGATAGTAGCGTTGAACTCGATTCTGGATACTACACTGTGGTTGTTACATTCACAAAACCAAAGTTTCGCTCAATAATGATTACATCAGCGCTCCATATTTATCAAGGCATGGAATCTATCTGGACGCCTCCTAGACCAGCAGATCTTGTGCAGAATCGTTTTGATGTTAGTTATTTCCTTAATGATGGAACAGGAAATCTGTTTGATGGCGCTCCTGTAGAAGTCGATTTTGGAAGAATAGCTACAGCTCCTGCCCCAACCCGTCAGGATTATATATTGAATGGCTGGTGGACTGAAAATGGAACTCCTACTTGGGGTACTGAATGGCTCTTTGGCGCCGCCGCCGGCACGCGTGTTACAGCCGATCTTGATTTGTATGCAAGATGGGAAGAAGATGCTGGCACTCTGGAAATTACGCTTACCTTTGATTTACCTGGAGACAGAGCAGCTGAATTCAGAGTGACATCACTTCCTGTTGGTTATACAATTACACTTGACGAACTTGAAGATGATGGTGATGACATAGTATTAACAATAGTGGAGGATAACGGACCTGTTGTAGGTTGGACAGCAACCTCTTGGAGCTTCATGAACAAAGTAAATACTCCAGTTACTAGAACAGGAACTGAGCTTACTCTGGATTTTGCTGATATAGGCCAACCGCAAGTCTATGTTATTACAGTAACTGTGACAATTGATGGTGTACCTTACTCTCAGGACATTGACGTTACAGTAACCTATTAATTAGGAACTACGCTTAAACAGCGTTATTTAGAACGGACAAAAGCCTGTTTGGTAAACCAATACCAGACAGGCTTTTTTTATGCCTGGAGTGTTCTTTTTGTTATTGTTTTGTAGTATATTACTATTTTAGATATGCGTATTTCTTAAAATATTTTAAAGTTTTTTCATTTTCGGTCAAGCACCATGCATCTGTACCCCATATATATATGGACCTTTTAACAAAGGTACTATCATTATTTATGAGGTTATCATGAAAAAAGACGTATTTATTTCTCCGCTGGAAGACTTTGCTTTTAAGCAAATTTTCGGGGAACAGCAAAACATTGACATCACAAGAGCGTTTCTTAAAACAATTCTGGATATTCCGGAAGATGATTTTAACAAGCTCACTGTAGTCAATCCAACACTTGGGAAAATCCTAAAACGAGGAAAAACCGGAATTGTCGACATTAAACTTACTACAAAATCAGGAAAAATTATTCATGTTGAATTACAAGTAGAAAAACGGAAAAACATGAAAAACCGGATCACGTATTACTCATGCAGACAAATCGGTGATCAATTAAAATGGGGTGATGATTATGATAAATTACAACAGGTAATCAGCATAGTAATATGCAATCATGTACTTTTAGAAGAGGAAGAGGGATATATAAATGAATATGAAATGCGCAATAACAAAAACCGGCCATTTACAAAATTGCAAAAGTTGATTATACTTGAATTACCAAAACTGCCAAAAACAGCGGATGGAGCAATCTGGCCCTGGCTAAAATTCTTTACATGCAAAAACAAGGAGGACTATGAAATGTTGACAAAAAAACACCCTGAGATGGAAAAACCTGTATACTATGCAAAAAAGATGTCATTGTTTGAAAAATGGCGTGATTATCAATTTCATAAAAACCTTGCAAAGGTAGATGAGCGGATGTTGAAATTGCAGTGGAAGGAAGACGGACTTGCTGAAGGTCGTGCAGAAGGTCGTACTGAAGGACGTGCAGAAGGACGTGTAGAAGGTCGTGCAGAAGGGCATGCAGAAGGACGTGTAGAAGGTCGCTCTGAAGAAAAAAAAGAAATCGCCAAAAATTTGCTATCTGAAGGTTCGACATCTGAATTTATCCAAAAAATAACAGGTCTTTCTTTGGAAGAAATTAATAAATTACAAAAAAAGTGTTCGTCACCTTTTTAACAGAAAAGTTTTTAGAAAATATCTCACACAAAGACATGAGGTGCCTCCTTTGTGTGAGATATTTTCCTATAAACATTACCTTTAGTTAAAATCGAAAATTTGTATATGGCCGTTTTGCTGGTCAGAGGAAGGAAGACTGGTAGTACGGGCGGCAGAGGGATTACGATCTAAAAATCCCTATTTATAGCCAATCCCAATTCCAAGAAAATCTCGTTTGTAGTAAGTCACAGAAGGTTCAGGGAAAAGATCTTCAAACTGATTGTACATTCCGGCATTGGCAATTGACATCAGGTATTTTATATCAACAAAAAAAACTCCGTTTTTGCCGCCTCTTGTTCCAATTTGTAAACCGCCGCCAAAGACGGAAGAAGGGAATTTCGCAAAAATATCAGAAACTGTTAACGGAAAATAACAGGCTGCATAAGGTTCAATTAAAAAACCAGAAAAGTATTTAAGCGGGAATTTTAATTCAGCGCCTATTGCAGTATTAATAAAACCTGCGTTTATGGTATCCCCCAGGCTCAATTGTAAGTTTAGGCCAAAACTCATAAAGTTGAGAAATTGCAGTTCAAGCCCAAAAGTTATTCCCGGCATAGCCAGAATTTTATGATCTAAAGGCGAAACTCTGTTTGGATCGTCATAATCACCGTCATAAATTCCAATTCCGCCGATTAATCCTTTTGGCTGTAGTATGTAAAAAGTCATTGGATATTCCAGTGATGCTCTTAAATACAACCATTTGTCTTTCCAGCTTGTATCAAGGACGGAAAGATGCCCTGCTTCGATATCCCCGCTAACTATTATATCTTCTTCGGTAATAGGGGGAATTATACTTATTGCCCTAAAAAATAAAAATTGGTTGTATAGGTACATTTCTTCGATATGGGTAAAGAAAAAATCAAAGCTTAAAATTTCTGTATCATTTGCATTATTAATAAGACTGATAGTTATAATGTAATGGTTGGGATCCAAATTCCGGTTTGGATTAAGAGCTACATCAAACTTAAAAATAAAACCGGCATCGTCTTTGTTTTCGGCAATAGTATAACCAGTACCTAATGCCTCAAAAGTAAAATTTGAATGAAAATACTCTAAAAGATAGGGCCTTATGGCTGTCCCATCAATAAAAATTCGTCTATTTGGCATCTCGATGGTAAAAGACGATGCCGCCGAAAATGAATAAAATGCTAAAAATAGAAAAAACAATGCCTTTTTCATCTTATATTATTAATTCTAATCAAATATCGGCATTTTAACAAGGTGGTACGAAAAATTGTTATTTCTCAATCTGACAAATACGTGATCCGGTAATTTTCCAGAACCTTAAAACCAAGCCCGGCATAAAGCCTGTTTGCTGCCAGGTTTGCCTTTTTTACAAATAGGGTTATCCCTTTTCCTTCGCCAAATAGCGAGGCAATAAACCGCTCCGTCATGATTCGGGCAATACCCTGTCCGCGAAAATCGTGGTGAACGTAGACACCGCCAATCAGATACCTGGAAAACGACTCACCACTTACGTTAATTTTCCCTACAAGCCGCCCGTCCAATTCTGCCGCAAGGATTTTGCCGCCGGTTATTATTTTTGCAAGGTTTATCCTGCTTGCCGCCGGGCTAAAAACCGATCCCCTATGAAGCACTTCTTCGTGTTCATACGCAGCCTGCAGCGGCGCCAAGGCATCCAAATCGCTTAAACCAACAGCCCGCAGTATAAGGTTTTTACAGGCAGCAAGGCTGCGGTTTGCATCCGCTGTTTTAACGGCAGCTTCAATACTCATAAGATTGTAATCGAAAGTTTCTGATACACCTTTGCCAAATTCTTCCATTACTCCTTCCATGACAATAACTTCTTCTTTTAACCCCTGAATTGAATGTATTTTTTTTAAGGCTGAAAATTTTTTTAAGAATTTTGGTTTGGGGATTGTTTTTATTCCATCAAAAACAGGTATTATCGTACTTTTGGAATTTATAATTAGTGCATTTGGAGTTTTATTTTTTGATGATAAAATCCAAACAGGATCTTTTAACGGATCGCTTGAGAGAAATCTAACACATGCACATACATAATTGTTCTCTAATTCTTGCAGCTTTTTTTTGACAAGGGATGTATCTTTCTCGTTATTTTTAATTTTTCGCCATTTAACATTTAAGTTATAGTTCATACGGCAAGATACCAAGTGCAGGTATTCTGCCAATCATTGCGGAGAATCCTGCGGCAAAAGATTCGGGAGCATAACTGTAAACGGCAATGGCAGCTGTAACCCAGGGGACGCTTTCTATATGGACAGGGCTGAGTATGGAAAGAACATAAACCTGTCTGCCCAGATGCTGCAGATTACGCAGCATACGCAAATCAAAAAGATCGGAAAGGCAAAAAATAATTGTATCAGCATTACGTGCAGCTGCAATTAAATTTTGAGGATCAGTTGCTGCGGAAAAACTAAAACTTGAAGCATTGGGAAATGCAATCCTTCCGTAATTGAAAAAGCCGCTGTATCTTCCAACCAAAAGAACGCGTCCTGCTTTTTCTCTTGTTAGGGGAATTGGCGTTTCCACGTTATTAAGCTCTGCCTGAGAAGGTTTAACAACTGTAACGCTTCTTGCCGCCAAATCAAGAAAAAATGAAGAAGCATCGGCAGATGGAAGTTCCGCTGCAACTCTTGTTAAATCGGGGATATACGGAACGGAGTTTTCGCCGCGCAGATATGTTAATTTTAATTCAAGAATTCTGCGCGTTGAATTCCTTACAATAGCGCGGAAGTTTTCTTCTGTTCTCATGGAATTATAAAGGAATGTCCAAACCTGATCGTTAATGGACGGCGCGCTGGAAAGCATGATAATATCATTTCCGGCTTCGATTGCCTGTTTTGCTGTACGCGGAAAATTACGCAGATAAGATGTAGCTCCTATCATATTTAATTCGTCGGTAATAATAACTCCGTTAAAACCAATACGCTCCCGCAAAACATCCAAAAGAAACCAGGAAGAAAGAGAGGCCGGCGTATTACCTCCCTGTGTCATGGGAAAAGCAAGATGCCCGCTCATTATTGCAGGTATTCCTTCCCAAACAAGCATCCTGTAAGGGATTAGTTCTCTGCCCCAAAGTGTTTCAAAATTAACATCTATTCTGGGAAGGATACCGTGCGAATCAAGAGCAGTATCGCCATGACCCGGAAAGTGTTTTGCAGTAGGGATTATACCTGCGGCTAGCTGGCCTCTTGCAAAAGCAGAACCTAAAACTCCGGCTTGTACAGGATCACTGCCAAAGGAACGCGGCCCTATTACTACAGAATTGCGGTTTGTAAAAAGATCAACGGTTGGGGCAAAATTCATGTTTACCCCAACCAAAGAGAGTTCCTTGCCAATGTAGTAACCCGACAAATAAGCATCACGCGGATAACGGGTTGCACCAATTGCCATATTACCAGGAGTTTCACTTGTCATTCCCCTGATATGCCGAATCCAGCCGCCTTCCTGATCTGTTGCAATAAGCAGCGGAATGTTAAAAGGAGAGGCTAAACTTGCTCTTTGCATTTGCCCTATAGACCTTGCAACCCGCATTGTATCGCCTGTATTCCAGCCAAATACTTTTACGCTGCCCACATTCCTTAGACGTATCCAATCCATTAAGGCAGGCGGAATTTCTTCTCCACTCCAGCCAACCATAATAAGCTGCGCAAGCGCCTGTTCATCTGTCATGGCGCTTTCAATTGCCGCAGCCAGCTGCGCAGGAGACCCTTCATCAAAAAAACTTAATGAGACTAACGGAGCAGCAACTGCCAAAAAAATGCACAAAAACCAAAGTTTTATTTTCAATTTATTCTCCAATGTACTTTGCTGCATTAAACGCTGCTATTGCGCCGTCTCCAGCGGCTGTTACTACCTGCCGGAAAGCTCCTGCACGAACATCACCTGCGGCAAAAACCCCCGGTATATTGGTTTCCATTTTGCTGTTTGTTATGATATAACCATCATTATCAAGTTCTACGCATTTTTCAACGCCATCAATGGCGGCTAATTCAGATAACGGAACAGTTCCCACAGAAATAAACACAGCATCTGCCTGTTCTTCGTAAACTTGACTGCCGGCTAAATTTTCAAGAACCACCATACCAACTTTCTGTGCCGCAAGAGCTCCTTTAATTTCTTTTATAACCGTATTAAAACGCACCTGGATATTTGGGTTTTCCAAAGTTCTTTTTGTTAGAACTTTTTGGGCACGAAGATTTTCTTTTCTATGTACAAGAACCACCTTTGAAGAAAGCCTGGAAAGATAACGCGCTTCATCACAGGCAGCATCACCACCGCCAATCACAAAGATTTTTTTTTCTTTAAAGAAATTACCATCGCAGGTAGCGCAATAAGAAACCCCTTTTCCGGTAAACTCCTTTTCTCCAGGAATACCCAACAGGCGAGGTTTAGCTCCAGTAGCGATAATAAGCGCAGCCGCAGTAAGCGTTGAGCCATCAACCATGACAATTCTAAAACAATCCGCTTTTTTTTCTATGGAACTTACTTTATTAAACAAAAAAGAAGCGCCGAAATTTTCAGCTTGATTGTGTAAATCCATAATAAAATCAAAACCAGATTTTTGCCCGGTATTACCCGGATAATTTTCCAGTACATCGATTAACAAAACCTGCCCGCCCACAGATAATTGCTCAATAACCAGAACCTTTAAGGCAGCTCTTGCGCCATATTGAGCCGCAGTAAGACCGGCAGGGCCAGCGCCAATGACAACTAAATCATAATCAGGCATTGTTACTCCTTTGACTATTTTACAAAAATTTTTATTTAAGGTATAGTAAAGTGTGAGCAAAAAAGCGTTTTATTTTGTTGTTTTTTTGATACTTTTGGCAATCTGTTTTAGTCCGCTAATTGGTGCGCAAAACAGGCAGGCTGCATTTCCGCGTTTAGAACCCGACCCTAAAGCACTGGAATACTTTGTGCTTGGCAAACGGGATCATGGTTACTCCTGGCAGGAACTCGCAGAAATCAGCCTTTGGGCATCCGGTGATACTTCGCTTTCCAATATGCAAAAAATCCGCGAAATGGTTGCAAACCTTAACAATTCCAGTGAACTTCCCGCTTCCGGCAGGGAAAGAGCCGAGTTTATCCTTACCTTTTTGCACGGAAATATTTTACGGACATATTCCTTGTTTCAAACCAGAGTTGATACAGTATTTACAAACGGCAGATTCAACTGTGTTTCTTCTGCGGTACTTTACATGATCCTGTGTAAATCTGCAGGTATAAACACAAGCGGCGTAATTACAAGAGATCATGCTTTTATAATAGTTCATATAGATAATCAAAATATCGATGTTGAAACTACAAACCGTTTTGGATTTGAACCGGGGAATCGCCGCGAGTTTCACGATCAATTTGGACGAACCGGCTTTACCTATGTACCTGCGCAAAATTACCGCGACCGCCAGACAATCAGCCAAATAGAACTTATCTCGATTATTTTTAACAACAGAATTGCCGAACTTGAAAGAGCGAATCGTTTTGCCGAAGCAGTCCCGCTGGCAATTGATCGTACTGCCATGCTTTTGGGGAATTTGTCATCCGATGAAACGTTTTACAGCTCTGATCAAAGAAACAGAACCGAAGCCATTTTTATTAATCCTCGCAGAGATTTGTTGGATAGACTGATTAATTACGGCGCATCACTTTTACGATCAAACAGAGAGGAAGAAACTCTTGTTTGGGCTGTTTCTGCATCTGTTATGTACCCAGATTCTGACCGGTGGCCGGAGCTTATCATGACGGCGGTAAATAACCGTATTGTACGGTTTATAAGAGACAGAAGGCCGGCAGAAGCAAGAAATTTTCTGGAAACCAACAGGCTGTTTTTATCCCTGGATGATTACTCAACGCTTGACGCTGTTTTAGTTGACACCGAACTTTTAAACAGAGCGCAGCAAATTAACGATGTCGACGAAGGAAACGCCGTTATAGAAGCCATCCAGCAAGCGCAGACAAACGGCAGATTAAATGCACGGCGGGCAACAGAGCTTATTACCTTTGCAGTTCAAAAAACAGCGTCTATTCTTAGCGCCGCTCCTAATCCAGATTGGCGTGAAGCGATTCTTTTCCTGGAGAATGCTGTTTCAAGTTTTGGCACAAACCGTGAATTTGAGCAGGCATTGCGAACCTATCGCGGTAACCTGGCGGCGTTATACCACAACCGCTTTGCAGCTGAATGGAACAGGCAAAACTTTGATGAAGCACAGCGCATCCTTAACGAAGGGCTTGCCGAATTTCCAAATGACAGGCAGCTGCTTTCGAACAAAGAGATTGTAGAAAGACAAAACAGATAAAATTATTGCTTTGCGTAATAATTTATCAGGCAGCCATCAAGTAAAATTTGCCGTTCGGCACCGGTAAGTTCTCCCAATGTCACGTTAATCTCTACAGCTGTATCACCTAACACGAGCCCTGTAATTTGTTCTTTTTTCTCTTTTATGGCAGTTTTAATCCCCTGGAAAAAAACATAACTGTTAAGAGACAAAAGATTTTCACCGGTAACAACAAACGGCAAAATCCCCCAATTAATAAGATTCGACCTATACCGCTTTGTTGCGTATTCCAGCGCAAAATTTGCACAGCCTCCCAAAACCCGCTGGCAAGATGCAGCCTGTTCCCGTGCAGATCCATCACCGGGTTTATGCGCATAAATAGCGCTGCCAATCCCAAAAGCATGAGAAGTCAAAACAGAAAATCGAGAAAGTAAATCGGACAGTTCTGTTCCCTGCTCCGAATCAAGGGTTCGATTGTTCATCGCTATTACTTCCTTTGCTCTACTAACGTACTGCGGATCTTTGCGGCTTAAAGTAAATTCAGCCAGTTTTTCCGGATTGGAACGATACGAAGAAGTCTCCCCGGATGGGATAAGCTCATCGGTGGTTGTTACCGGGTCTGTTATAAAACTTACAACTTTTATCAGCAGGTTTTCCGGCAGTGCGGACATTTTTGGCCAGTCTTTGATGTTGGGGCCAAACGTTAATTCTTTTTCTGCCTGCGGATTACCGGTACCATCATAGACACGTTTATCATAAATTGTTTTATCAAAAAAGAAACTGTATTTTCCGTATTTTATATCAAGCTCGGTTGCGGCTGTGATTTTACCGCCGTTAATTGCAGTTGCCGCGACAGAACGTGCATCCATTAAGGCGACATAGGCAATTTGCCCGTCATTTGGCTTTGAACCTTCGCGGTTCATGAAGTTGCGCGTAACATGACGGATGGAAAGCTCGTTGTTTGCAGGCGTATCTCCCGCTCCAAAACACGGGCCGCAAAAAGCCTCCCTTACAAGAACGCCGGCTTTTACCAGCGTTTCTACAGCGCCGTTTTTTACAAGTTCAAGGTAAGTAGGCTGGCTTTCCGGGTATACGCTCATTGAAAAATTACCATAACCAATGGATTTATCTTTTAAGATTTCTGCGGCTGCCATGATGTTTTCATAAATACCGCCTGCACAACCTGCAATGATTGCCTGCTGTGCCCACACTCCTCCATCGCGGTATTTCATGCTAAAATTAACATTTAACCCTGACATTTTGTTTTCTTCTTCTGTTTTTGCCAAAATATCTTTTGCATTTTGCTGTAATTCCCTTATTGTAATTACATTACTTGGATGAAACGGAAGCGCTATACATGGCTCTATTTTGGAGAGGTCGATTTTAATAAACCCATCGTAGTAGGCGGCGCCGGCAGGTTTTAGCTTTTGGTAATCGCCTTCTCTG
>JAITFY010000123.1 GCA_031281025.1 Treponema sp.
AGAAAAACTTCCTGTTGTAGATAACGAAGGTAAACTGACAGGATTAATTACCGTAACGGATATGGAAAAAAACAAAAACTTTCCCAACGCAGCAGTTGATAAAAGCGGCAGACTAATCGTAGGAGCCGCTGTTTCTCCGCAGGATTATTTGGTTCGTCTTCCGCTGTTAAAAAAAGCAAAGGTTGATTTTATCGTTATTGATACTGCACACGGCGATTCAAAAAATGTAATGGATACTGTGCGCCAGATAAAAAAAGACTGCCAAATCCCTGTCATTGGCGGAAATGTCGCAACCAAAGAAGGTACAAAAAGGCTCATTGATGCCGGAGTAGATGCAGTAAAGGCGGGTATCGGCCCCGGATCAATATGCACCACCAGAGTTGTCGCAGGAATTGGAGTACCGCAGTTTACTTCGGTTTTGGAATGCGCAGAAGAAGCGCAAAAATCCAACATACCGGTTATCGCAGACGGCGGCATTAAATATTCAGGGGACATTACCAAAGCCATCGGCGCCGGCGCAAGCGTTGTAATGATTGGCAATCTATTTGCAGGTTTAAAGGAAGCGCCGGGCAGCGAAATCATCTACGACGGAAGAATCTACAAAGAATACCGCGGAATGGGAAGCCTTGGCGCCATTGCCGACGGTGCGGGCGATCGTTATCAGCTTTCCAAAGACGAAGAACCTGTACCAGAGGGCATTGAAGCGCGTGTTCCCTACAAAGGAGAACTTCGTTTTTTCCTGAATCAACTTATTTCGGGTTTACGAAAAGGCATGGGGTATTGCGGCTGCCGCAGCATTCAGGAACTTAACAATTACCGCAAGTTTGTTAAAATTACATCGGCAGGACTGCGCGAAAGCCACCCCCACGATGTGCAAATAACCCAGGAAGCACCGAATTACTCAAGGGTATGAACACCAGATCATTAGGCAGGGAACTTGAACGCTGGTACAAAAAAACATGCGTCCCTGATTTTATCGATTTGGATCCTGTTCAGTTTCCGCATCGTTATTCCAAACACGAAGATATAGAAATTGCTGCATTTTTGGCAGCAACTATCGCATGGGGAAGACGCGATCTTATTCTACGCAGCGCAGAAAAAATGTTTTCTTTAATGGGAAAGAGCCCCTACGATTACGTGATGTCAGGCGGTTACAAAAACTTAAAAAACAACAATATACACCGAACTTTTTTTGAAAACGACTTAAAGTATTTTTGCTCGGGTTTTAAACATATTTACACAAAATACGGCAATATAGAGAACCTGTTCATCTCCATGATGAACGATTGTATATGGAAAGGTTTTTATGTATTCCGCGAAGAAATGGCAGCTGCAAATAAATGGCAATATTCCAGGCATATTGCAAATCCCGGTACAGACAACGAAAATGGCTCGGCATGTAAAAAGCTAAACCTAACTCTTCGCTGGCTTGTGCGAAAAGGCCCGGTCGATTTAGGTTTGTGGAAATCTCTTAATCCCCAAGCTCTTTACATTCCGCTGGACGTTCATGTCGCACGTACGGCCAGAAAACTCTGTCTCCTGGAACGCAAATCCAACGATAAAAGAGCAGTTATCGAACTTACAAATAAGCTGCGCCAATTCGATGACAGTGATCCTGTAAAGTACGATTTTGCGCTTTTTGGGATGGGTGCTATTGGAGAGGGGTAAACTGAATGCCAAACATTATATTGACTCTTTAACTAAAAAAATGATAAAATAACTACAATGATACAAGCAAAAAAACAAAATACAGATTTTTTTTATCTAGTCCCCCCCCCCCCCCCCCCAAGTACATATGTAAAAATTCTAAACAGCATTTTACCCCGTAAAGTTCTTTTTTCTTTTATTTCGTTCTTTTTTCTGATTTCTCTTGCGTGGGCAGAAACCGGCGGCTTTAACCTGAATATCGATCGATATAACCTGAGTTTTACTCCCAAAATCCTTGAAGACGGAATCCAGAATGATTTTTCATTTGGCCTATTTTATTCAAACGAAAAAAAAATGGCAGGAGAAATCAGAATGAAGCATACAAGAGGAGCTGCAAACGATACAGTATGGGATATAGAAGATTCCCTTATGACCCGCGACCAGCAAGTTTACGAATTTTTCCTGTTGCCGCTGAATTATCATTTTTTAAGAACATCCGGTTTTTCAATGCGGGCAGGAGGCGGATTGTACTATGAATATAATAAGCTAAACGAAAATGGTTTTTTCAACGACAGTGTTTTTTATAATGCCTATGCAAATGATCATACAGCCTCTGCGATTGGGCCATTATTTGATCTTGGAATAAGCTATCGCGGCAGCTTTTTTTCCAGCACTCTCTCTTTTGGTTTGGTACCGGTATTTAACTTGAACCGGAAACAAACATGGAAATTATCCCCTATGATGAATCCAAACCCCTTATACAGTGTTGCCAGCCAAAGTAGATGCGGCCCCTACACTTACCTGTATTGGGATTCTATATTTAATTTTAATTATTTTTCTTTGTTTTTTTCTTTCCTTAACAATCGCAGCAACTTAAACTATACAGCGGCAGGTTTTAACGACTTAACCGGCGACTGGGCGGATATAAAAGAAGAAATAAAATATAAAGCCAGAGCTATTGAAATATCAATTCTCATCCATTTAAAAGAAAGCTATTTTCACCCGCAAATTGGATATGGCAGAATATTTAATGAAGTAACCGGCGGCGGTAATTACCTGCTGTTTGGTGTTAAAAAAACCTGGTTTTAGGAGGATAAACCATGAGACACATTTCGCTTGCCATTTTTGGCATTGTATTACTATTGATTGTAAACGGCTGTTCAACGCCATTTGACAAAGAAAAAGAGCAAGGTGATCCCAATTTACCCGCTGGATCAATTTATGCACAGGAATTCCGCGGTGAATGGATCCGGATGGATACCGGAGAGCGCTGGTATATCGGGAATAACTCGATACGCGTGAACGGCACTGTTTCAAATATGCAAGTAACGCTCGAAAGAAGATCGGACAATGTAGTGACAGCTTCAGGATCAAATAACCAAACGTTTACCCTTTTTGCGGCGCGGGTTGCCAATGCCGCTTTCAGCGCACAGGTGGTATTTTTGGACGAAGTCAGCGCTTCTCAAAGCAACTCAGGACGCAGCGCCATTGGCACAACCGGGCAGAAACCACCGATTAGAATAATCAACCCTCTTCAACCGGATTTGGACATTGTCGTTGAACCAGACCCTGATACCGGAGAGATTGTAGTTTCAGGCATGATTCCCGGCGATCCCATTGAGTTAATTCCCAATGATCCTGACTGGAGAAATATAAAATTAGATCTGATCCCCGGCTGGGGAGATGATCAAAATATGGGAACACTTGCTCTGACCCAGGGAGACAATTTTAAAGTTTCTGTACGCATGGAAAATTTTATTACCGGTGTAACCGATTTGTATGCCGATGGAGTTCCCCGTGAATATATCTTTGAAATCGAAAATATCGGCACAACCAACTGCGGTGACTCCGGCCTGACTATTTCCTGGAATGACGAAGATTTTGATCTCATTACCGGCAGCCCCAGCGCCGACTTTGCCAACATTGTGCCCGGCGGGAGAAGGCAAATACGGCTGACGCTTGCTTCCAAAGCTATTGAAACCGGTTCTATGAGTAAAGAGTTCAAGTTTGATATCTGGAATTATGATTCCCGCTCCAGAACAGTCAGGGTTTGGGAAGACAGGGTATCAATAAATTATTTCAAAGTACCAGTACCATTTAGATTCAGATCTCAGAGTCCTGTTCAGGGTGTAATAAAGGCACAACATGGCAAAACCTATTATTTTATGACCACAAGAGCAGGTTCCAGCGGCGACTTTAGTACAACAGTGAATGTTCCCTGGTCTAGTGATATTTACACAATAGCGTTTTTGGGAGCA
>JAITFY010000027.1 GCA_031281025.1 Treponema sp.
CGGGTTGATTATCACAGGCGCACCTGTAGAAACCTTACCCTTTGAGGAAGTCGATTATTGGGATGAACTTACTCAAATAATCGATTATTCCAGGCAAAATGTTTTTTCTTGTTTGCATATTTGCTGGGGCGCACAAGCAGGGCTTTACCGCCGTTATGCTATCTCCAAAAAACCGCTGGAAAAAAAACTGTTTGGTATTTTCCCTCATGTTGTAAACGAAATGCACCACAGTTTGTTTCGCGGTTTTGACGATGTGTTTCTTGCACCGCAGTCAAGGCACACAACAAGCGACCGTTGCGAAATCGCAGCCCAGCCGCTTTTAACGATACAAAGTGAAACTCCAGAAGCCGGTGTGTTTATTATAACCGCACGGGAAGGCAGGGAAATTTACGTCAGCGGCCACCTGGAGTACGATCCTCTCACGCTGGACGGCGAATACCGCCGGGATATTTCCAAAGGTTTACCTATAGAAGTGCCAAAAAATTATTATCCAGACGATGATCCTTCAAAAAAACCAATAGTCCAATGGCGTGCTCATGCAAATCTTTTTTTTGATAATTGGTTAAATTATGTGTATCAGGGAACACCGTATAATCTGGATTTGTTAGATTAAGCAAAGGGAAGCTTCTCCAAGATAACCAAAATATGCTACAATACCTTTGGAGGAAGACTTGATTTACAAAGAATACGGACAAACAGGCAAAAAAGTATCTTTACTTGGTTTTGGCGGGATGAGATTTAAAAATATAGATGATCACGATGAATGTGTCAATTTAATGGTAACCGCTGCAAAAGGCGGGATCAATTACTTTGATACAGCTCCCGGTTATTTCGGTATAGAAAGCGAAATCGTGTTTGGCAAAGCTTTTACACAAATGCGAAAGCTGGGGCTTCCCTACTTTTCCGCCACAAAAACCTTTAAAAGTACCGAAAGCGAAGTTCGAAGCGATATCGAAGCCCAGCTAAAACGTTTGAATATCGAAAGTATCGATTTTTATCATATTTGGTGTGTTAACAGCCTGGAAAATTGGGAAAACAGGAAAAAAGACGGAATCATTCAAACCTTCCAAAAATTAAAAGAAGAAGGATTAATCAAACATATATGTATTTCCAGCCATCTGACTAAAAATGACATCAAAGAACTTTTAATGGAAGATGTATTTGAAGGAGTACTGTTTGGCTACTCTGCAATTAATTTTAATGCCAGACAAGAAGCGTTTGATGCCATAAAAGAAAAAAAACTTGGAGCAGTGGTAATGAACCCGCTTAGCGGCGGCGTAATCCCTGCACACCCCGAACTCTTTGGTTTTATCCAGCGTGACGGCGAAAGCGTCACAACTTCTGCTTTAAGTTTTCTTTGGGATCATCCTGAAATAACCAATACACTTGTGGGTTTTGAAACACTTGAACAACTTAACGAAGTTTTAGATGCAATGAAAAACTACAAACCCCGTACCAAAGAGGAACTTGAAAAAGCCAAAGTTATGGCAGGCGCTTCCTTTGAAGGCATCTGCACATTCTGCGGTTATTGCGTTGCAGATAATGGCAGCGGAAACATGTGCCATGAGGGAGTTCCCATTCCCTTATTTATGGATGCATATAACCAAAAATTATTAAGCAAAGAATCGAAAGACCCAATAGGCGACAGACTTAAATGGCATTGGAACATTGACAAATCACTGGCTGCAAAGTGTACTTCCTGCCGTCTTTGCGAAAAAGCATGTACTCAGCACATTGACATTGTTAAACGGCTAAAGGAAATAACATGAAACAAAGGTGTGCTTTTTAATGATTGTACTTAAAGGAATCTCAAAATCATATCCTGGCATCGATGTATTAAAGAATATCAGTATAGAAATCCCCGACAACTGCATTTTTGGAATAATCGGAAGAAGCGGTGCGGGAAAATCTACGCTCCTTAGAATGACAAGCCTTTTGGAAAGGCCGGACTGCGGAGAAGTTTATTACGATTCACAGAGAGTTGACACTCTTGCAGGAAATGCGCTGTTTGAACGCCGCAGAAAAATGGGAATGATTTTTCAGAATTTCAATCTTTTGGGATCGCGTAATGCGTCCGGTAATATTGCCTTTCCTTTGGAAATTGCGGGGTTATCGCGCAGGCAAATTGACAAAAGAGTGGAAGAACTTCTGGAAATGGTAGACATAAAAGATAAACGCAAAGCAAGGTTAAGCGAGCTTTCCGGCGGGCAAAAACAGCGTGTGGCAATCGCAAGGGCATTGGCTACAAATCCGCAAGTGTTATTCTGCGACGAAGCGACAAGTTCCCTTGATCCGCAAACCACAAGATCGATTTTACAGCTAATAAAGGATCTTCATATTAACTTGCGCATAACGGTGTTTTTAATCACTCATCAGATGGAAGTGATACGCGAAATATGCCAGCAGGTTGTTGTTCTGGAAAATGGAATTGCGGTGGAAAGGGGAACAGTTTCCTCTATTTTTGATGCGCCCGAAACACAGGCTGCAAAGGATTTGGTAAATGGATAGCTATAGATTACTTTTTATTCTTACCGAGCTGCTGCCCGGCGCAACACTGGAAACAATTTACATGACTTTTACTTCCACGTTTTTCGCATCGATTTTGGGGTTGCCCTTGGGCATTTACCTTTATGTGAGTTCTCCTGCGGGTCTATCCCCAAGAAGGATACCTTATAACGTAATTTCCCGTATTGTAAATCTGCTTCGTTCAATGCCATTTATCATTTTGATGATTGTTTTGATACCTATGACAAGACGCATTGTGGGCACTGCAATTGGTCCTACTGCGGCCATTGTCCCCCTGTCCATAGCTGCCGCTCCTTTTGTAGCCCGTGTAGTGGAATCGGCTCTTGCCGAAGTTGAACGCGGTGTAATAACAGCGGCAAAAGCAATGGGTTCTACGAATTTTCAGATTATTCACAAAGTGTTTATTCCCGAAGCCATGCCCGCCCTCGTGTCCGGCCTTGCCTTGACAATCATCAATTTGATTAGTTACACAGCTATGGCCGGTGCAATCGGCGGCAGAGGACTTGGAGACCTGGCTATCCGCTACGGCTATCACCGCTTTGAAACTGACGTATTAATAGCGGCAGTTATCGTCATATTACTGCTCGTGGAAACAGTACAGATCACAGGCACATTAGTCAGCAGGTGGCTATTGTCAAGAAGATAGAGGTTCTTAAGACTTTTTACCCTCTTTTTGTATTGCAGATTGAACAAAAACATAGTATATTTATTCAATAGACACGTGCTTGCTGAACAATATGGAGGTTTGATGGATAGAAATATTCTGAAATCGGTAATTTTTGAAAATATAGCAGAAATTCCAAAATATAAGGTAAATCCTCGAAATTTCCACTTTGAAGAGACCGGGAATTATGTTTTTGTTGGTATACGAAGGGCAGGAAAGTCTTACCTTCTTTATCAGCGGATGCAGGAATTGCTTTCCAGAGGTGTTGAATCTTGCGAATTGCTTTATGTCAACTTTGAAGACGAACGGTTATCCGGTATGAAAGCAGAAGATCTTAATCTCCTTCTTGAAACGCATTTAGAGATGTATAACACTAAACCTATCTTGTTTCTGGACGAAATACAAAATGTAAACGGCTGGGAAAAATTTGCCCGCAGGCTTGTTGATACAAATTATCGTGTCTATATAACCGGGAGTAATGCGAAAATGCTGAGCTCTGAAATCCAGACAACACTTGGCGGCAGGTTTCTTCCAATCGATATTTACCCCTATAATTTCAGGGAGTATCTGGAATCAAGCAATATAGATTTTACTGATAACGCGCTATTTTCAACACAAGGAAAAGCTGCAGTTTTAAGAATATTCAACGATTATTTCCATTTTGGCGGATTACCGGAAAGTATATTGTTTTCGTCAAAGAGAGATTATTTAAATAGTATCTACCAAAAAATATATCTTGGAGACATTGCAGCAAGACATTCAGTATCCAATTTGCCGGCACTGCGCGTTTTATTTAAAAAACTGGCAGAAAGTATTAAACAACCGGTGTCATTTAACAGAATCGCCAATATAGTATCCTCCACAGGCACAAAAATAAGCGTAAATACTGCCATCAATTATATTGAGTACGCAAAAGACGCATGGCTAATCACTCCGATTCAAAATATTGCCGGCAAAATTGTAGAAAAAGAAACAAAACCAAAGTATTACTTTACCGACAATGGCATATTAAACCTATTTTTAGTTGACGGTACAACATCGCTGTTTGAAAATTTGATAGCTATTAATTTGCTAAGAAAATATGGACGTTACGACAGCGTCTTTTTTTACAATAAAGATATAGAGGTAGATTTCTACCTGCCGGAAACATCAACAGCTATACAGGCTTGTTACAATTTGAATGATACGGATGGTACAACGGACAGGGAAATCAGCGCATTATTAAAATTATCAAAATTTCTGGAATGTAAAAACCTGTTAATCATAACCTCTGAAACTGAAAAAGAAATAACGGTTAATGGAAAAACAATCAATGTGGTGCCGCTTTGGAAGTGGCTCCTGGAGGGAGCGAATTGATCATTGATAATTTCTACATTTCATATTATAATTTATCACATGACTATTACACAAACTGTAGAAGTTCCGGCTAATCGCCGTATTACCCTTGAGCTTCCATCGCAGATACCAACGGGAATAGGAACAGTAACTCTCTCCTTCACTCCATTGTCCTTTATTCCAAAAATGTCCGAAGCACAGGAGCTTGAACTTATCAATCGCAATGCGGACAGACTTAATGCTGAAGCCATAGATGTGCTTTCATATCAGGATATTGATCTATGAAACGGGGCGAAATGTACCGTGTTTACCGAGGCTCGAAAAACGATCCAAAAGAGCACCGTGTTTTTTTGATTGTCAGCCGGCAGCTGCTTATTGATTCAAATTTCTCTACCGTTATTTGTGCTCCGGTATATTCAAAGTATGACGGTTTCCCTACGCAAGTCAAAGTAGGTATAAATGAAGGACTTAAGCATGACAGTGCTGTCTATTGCGATGACCTTATCAGTCTCCGTAAATCCATGCTTACTGATTATGTCGGCATTCTTTCAAATACCAAAATGGGAGATGTAAATACTGCTCTTCGTATAGCATTAGCCACCGGATAATCCGCAGCAATAGACAATCAATGTGGTGCCGCTTTGGAAGTGGCTTCTGGAGAGAGCGAATTGATCGTTGAACAATATGGAGATGTCTGTAATCAACGCCGAGCAAACACCAGCGAAATAACCAGTGGAACATTGGCAACGATTAATAAAATAAAACCAATGAGTGTATGATGCGAAAAGAACGCCCAATAGGTTGTGCAGGCAAGAACCGGCAGCAATAAAATCAATAATACATTAAAAATAATCATGTGCAGCCGCAAGTTATTTAACATCAAATTAATAAAATACGGAATACCAACTGCAAGAGCTGTCCATAAAAGCGGAGTTACAACAAGCAAAATTGGATTGTTGGTTGTACTCCAGCCAAGGGCCCTTAATGCCCCAACCGGAATCAGCCAAAGAAGGGTAAAATTGGCAAAGTCAATTTCCTGGGAAAAACCTTTAAAAAGCGATATTAAAAAACAAAATACAAGCGGAATAAATACAGTAAGACTTA
The DNA here is from genome assembly GCA_031281025.1 of Treponema sp. Lineage (GTDB taxonomy): Bacteria > Spirochaetota > Spirochaetia > Treponematales > Breznakiellaceae > WQXQ01. Next base: position 5,630 of record JAITFY010000027.1, read on the forward strand.
CAATGTCAACAAAACCGTATAAAACCCGGGAAAAACCAAAACCTCCCGGGCTGACAAAATCTCCTAGATTATACTGAAGCATTGCAGTAATACTACCCAACAATAATGCCCAAACGCCAGAACCGCCGCCTTGCGAAAAAGACCGGCGCAGTAGATAAAAAAGGGGCACCCACAACAGGCAGAATAAAACCATATTTATGCAAATTTCGCTATTGGTACAAAGGATTCGGGTTTCAGCGAAGCGCCGCCTACCAATGCGCCGTCGATGTTTTCCATTGCCATAAGTTCGGCTGCATTTTCAGGTTTAACAGAGCCGCCATACTGAATGATGATCTTTGACGCAGCATCTTCTCCGTAAAGACGGCCAATTACCTTACGCACAAAAACATGAACCGCTTCTGCGTCCTGCGGGGTTGCGGTTTTTCCCGTACCGATAGCCCAAACAGGTTCGTACGCAATAACAACATTGCCAAGCTCCAAAACGTTTACTCCTTCGAGCCCTTTAACAGTTTGGGTTTCGCAAACCTCTTCTACCTTACCGGCCTCGCGCTCTTCCAGCAATTCTCCAATACAAAGGATTACTTCAAAGCCGTGTTTGAGCGCAAGTTTAACCTTTTTGTTGATAAGAGCATCGTCTTCTTTGTAAGAGTGGCGTCTTTCGCTATGCCCTAAAATGATTGTCTCTACCCCAAGGTCTTTTAACTGTAAAACGGAAACTTCGCCGGTATGGGCGCCCTGCTCTTCTGGAGCGCAATTTTGCGCTCCAAGCCGGATATTGGTACCTTGTATAATGGCGGAAACAGTTTCGATATTTGTAAAGGACGGAGCAACAAGGTATTTGTGCTTGCCATCCTTTAACTCATTGACAAGTTCCTGCGCCAACTGCGCCGATTGCGCCCTTGTATTAAACATTTTCCAGTTGCCTGCAATATAGTAGTGCCTATTCATTATTTCTCCCTGCAAACTTCGATACCTGGAAGTTTTTTGCCTTCCAGCAGTTCAAGCGATGCGCCGCCTCCTGTAGAGACATGGCTCATTTTACCGGCAAGACCGAATTTGTTAACGGCTGCAACCGAATCGCCGCCGCCAACCACAGTGATAACTCCTTTGCCGGTAGCCTGGGCTACCAGTTTGGCAACTTCTTCGGTACCTTTTGCAAAAGCATCGAATTCAAACACACCGACAGGCCCGTTCCACACAATTGTTTTGGCAGTTTCCAGAACCTCTTTGTATTTGGCAAGTGTCTTTGGCCCCACATCAAGGCCCATCATGTTTTCGGGAAGATCTTGGCCATCAACAGGGACTGGAACTGCCGTTGCGTCAAACGCTGTTGCAGCAACATGATCAAGAGGGAGTACAATCTGCACACCTGCAACGTTTGCAGCATCAAGTACCTTCTTTGCTGTATCGATCTGGTCGTCTTCGACCAAAGATTTTCCAACCTGATAACCTTGAGCCTTTAAAAAGGTGTAAGCCATACCGCCGCCAATTACAAGGGCGCTTGAATTTTTGAGCAAGCTCTCTAAAACTGCGATTTTGGAAGAAACCTTTGCGCCGCCGATGATCGCAACAAGCGGTTTTTGCGGGTTTGTTACAACCGGCTCCAGGTAGGCGATTTCCTTCTCCATAAGAAAACCGGCAACAGATACCGGGACAAATTTAGCGATAGAAGCCGTTGAAGCATGATCCCTGTGCGCTGTGCCAAATGCGTCATTTACAAATACATCGCCGTATGTGGCAAGCTCCCCTGCCAGTTTGTCAAGGTCTGCCGTTTCTTTGGCAGTTTCTTCTTTGTGAAAGCGCGTGTTTTCCAGCATTATTACAGAGCCGTTTGGCTGACTTTCAATAAACGCCTTTTTGCCATAACAGCCGTCGCCAGACGAATCTTCGCCCGCAAAAACAACGGGTTTGCCAAGCTTGTTTTCCAGGTAGGCAGCGACAGGTTTCATACGATGTTTGCCCTTGATGTACGCTTCTTCGTCAAAAGCAGCGCCGCTTTTTTCGGCCTTTTCTTTGGCTTTTTTTGTATCTTTGGAAGGATCTCCAAGATGCGACATTAACGTTAGGGAAGCCGCTCCCTGTTCCAGAATATACTTAATCGTAGGCAAAGCCGCTGTAATGCGTGTATCATCCTGCACTACCCCATCTTTCATGGGTACGTTAAAGTCCACACGCATTATTACACGTTTGCCTTTTAAATCTACAGATTTAACGGTTTTAATCATGGTTTACTTCTTGCTGTCGATGTATTTTAACAGGTCTACGACTTTCATTGAATAACCCCATTCATTGTCGTACCACGAAACAACCTTAAAGAAACGTTTTTCGCCGGGCAGGTTGTTTTGCAGAGTTGCAAGGCTGTCGTAGATCGATGTGTGAGGATCGTGAATGACATCGGTAGAGACAATTTCATCTTTCTGGTATTCCAGTATGCCCTTTAGATAGGTTTCGGAAGCCTTTTTAAGAGCTGCATCTATCTCCTGTATTGATGTATCTTTTTCTGTGCGGAAAACAAGATCGACAACAGAGCCTGTTGCAGTAGGAACACGGAATGACATTCCGGTGAGTTTACCTTTGGTTGAAGGAAGAACTTCGCCGACTGCTTTTGCAGCGCCGGTTGTTGAGGGAATTATATTGATGGCTGCAGCACGTCCGCCTCTCCAGTCTTTCTGAGAAACGCCGTCTACAGTTTTTTGCGTTGCCGTATACGCATGGATCGTAGTCATAAGCCCGGTTTCGATGCCGATGCCTTCCTTAATTAAGACATGAACCAGCGGAGCAAGACAGTTAGTCGTACATGAAGCGTTGGAAATTACATGGTGTTTTGACGTATCGTAATCGCCTTCGTTGACACCCATGACAAAGGTTTTGATTGGCTTGGAATCATCGTTTGATTTGCCGGGCGCCGAAAGAATGACCTTTTTTGCTCCGGCTTCGATGTGTCCAAAAGCTTTTTCGTCATTATAGATGCCGGTACATTCCAATACATAATCGATGCCCATTTCTTTCCAGGGAAGCCCAGCAGGCGAAGTACCTTTACCGGACAAGCACTTAATTTTATGACCATTGACGACCAAAACATCATCGCCATCAGTGCCGATATCCGCTTTCATCCGGCCCTGAACCGAATCATATTTCAACTGATAGGCAAAGTATTTTGCATCTGTGGATAGATCTACCACTGCTTCTACGTCAATTTTGTCTTTCCCCAGCAAATTTTGCGCCACCAGCGACTGAAAAACAAGGCGTCCAATGCGCCCAAAACCATTAATTGCTACTTTCATAAAAAACTCCTTAGTATTTGTCTGTTTTTATCATGTTATTGGATAATTGGGATTTAGTCAACATGGTAAATGAACTGCTTCCTTTCCAATTGTAGTTATTTCCCCATGTCCCGGATACACTTTGATACTTCCATCCATTTTTAAGAGACGTTTTAAACTGGCAAGCAGCTCTGTTTGATTCCCTCCCGGCAGGTCTGTACGGCCGCAGCCGTTTGCAAAAAGAGTGTCGCCTGTGAATAACACATTTTGCTCTTTGTCCCAAAAAGCAATACTTCCGGGAGTGTGGCCGCTTAAGTGAAGAACTGTGAACGGGCCGATTTCGCTGCCTTCTTCCAGCAGGATATCGGCAGGTGGTATGGCGCCCTGGGGCATTTCGTTCCAGTAAACGTCCAAAAATGAGGCGTTGCCAAAAAGGGTTTTTATGTCGTTGCTGTGAGCATTGTACGCATTTGGGCCAAGGTGGCCGGCATCCAAACGGTGGATTGCAATTTGGGGCTTTCCGCAGCATAAATAGATTTCTGATACGCCGCCAGTATGGTCAAAATGGCCGTGTGTCAGTAAAATGTATTTAGGGGTAAGATCAAGTTTTTTTAAATGAAAAATAATTTTATCGGCCTCGTCGCCAGGATCGATGATAATAACTTCCTTTTCTGCCGGCGTTTTACCTGTAGGATAAATCCAGCAATTTGTGGAAAACGACCCTACGGTTAACTTAACAATATTTTTTTTGTGCATAAAAGGATAGTATCATGAGAACAATTTTTTTACTACTAATTATTTTTATAGTTATCGTTTTTTATGGTATCATTCCAGTTGCCGGATTATTTTTTAGCCGTCATAAGTGGAGCCAGTTTAGAAAAACATTTAACACCTTTCGTTTGTGCCGCCTTTTGGATTACCGCCAATACCGTCAACTGGACAAAGAGGGCGGTGTTTTTCGTTTTACCGGAGAAATTGAATCAATTACCGACGGACATACTCTTTGGGTAAAAGGCGAAGACATGACAATTCCCGTATCACTGGAAAAAACCAAGTGTTTTCTTTTGCCCATTCAGGAAAGCGATGAAACAGAAATCCCCGAACAAATTCGCTGGAATAAAGTTTGCACATTAACAGAAGGCGCAAAAGTTTTTATTGGCGGCCTTGTAAAAATGCAAAATAACAGATTGTATTTTTGTTCCACAAAAGAAGAACCTTTAATGGTTATTATTTACAATTGCCCGGATTCACAGATGCCTGCAAAGCTTATAAGCTGTGCAAGACCGCGTAACGATTATTGGAACAGTATTACTCCGGTATCGCTTACAATCGGCGCTCTTATTTTGATTTACATTGCATCCGCTTTTCTTGGGCGCCCTGCTTTCCATCTAATTGTAATAAGCGCAATAATAGCTGTTTTTATTCCCATTCTGCCTGTTCTTCCGCCTGGCATTCTTTTTACAATTCTGTCACGGCGTTTGAACTGGAATATCAGAAGACAAAAAGCAGAACAGACTCTGGCACATTTTGGCATATTGCCAGATGCGAATAACGCTGGTTTTAACCTTAAAAAAAGCCGTTATGCGATAAAAACGATTGTTGCGGAAATATCATCATGCCTTGCGCTGCTTGTTGGAATTATTATAAATGTGATTTTTATTTTTATAATGTTATTCCAGTTTGAGATAATCACTTTTTAACTTTATTTCTATTCTTTAGTCTTAAAATTTTACATTTTATCTTTAGGAACATAATTTTCTCTGCTACAATTATTGGAAGAATTAAAACAGAAACAAAACTTCCGGCAAAACCATTATTGTAAAGATTTAACCCGCCGTTGATGTCTCCAATAAAAATTGCAATTGAAACATGAAGAAAACCTGTAATTATTCCCCAATGAAAACCGTATTTTCCTGCAATTGGAGCCAGGCCTGTAGAAAAAAGAATTGCCAGAGAATTTACAGGAGCAAACATGTCAAGATGATTAAAAAATACGGCTATTGTACTTCCAATAAGAATTGGAATTGCATTTTTTAAATGTTTGCCGCATGCAGCAAAACCGGATACAGTAAATATTCCGCCCAAAACAGGGCCGTTAATTGGTTTATTCAATGCAAGCATCACAGTAGTTGATACAATGCACATAATGCCGATGTTTATGTAGGCAGTATTACGGAATTTAAGTAAATAATCGCAATCATCTTTATTTTTTTCTTTTAAAAGTTTTATGTATTTTTTAAAGGCAGTTATAACATTTTCTGTAACAAGACCGTATATAATCAGCGCTGCCGCAATGGAATATGCAAGAATTGCCAGGTGCATTGTATAAGTAGTATCCCATAAATTTTCCGGTATAATTTCTACTCCAATACTTTTAAAAATTCCGGCAAACATTGTTGCAATAAATCCCCCGGCAATACCGCCGTTATAAAGACAATAATTGTTGTGCATAACTTTTACATAGTTTGCAATAACCGGAAAAATAAAACCTACAAATACCCCAATCCCGTATGCGATAATAAAATTGATAAGGTTAAAACTTTCATCAAAAAAAGCTACTTCGCTGACAATGGGGGCAATAGTCGCGCTAATCATTGCATAGATAACTACATCGGAAAATTTATTTCCAGAAGCTTTTCCATAAAGCCAAACGCCTGCCATAATTGGAAGAGTATTAAGCATGTTTTTACCGAATAACGAAAATCCAAAAGTTAAAAAAAGAGCGGCAATTATTTTTCCGTTTAGCTCACGTTTGTTTAATATCAATAAAAATAAATTAAAAAGAACCAAAATGGCGGAATTTACAAGGGCAGCGCCAACACCTGCCAATGCAACATAATCAGTTATTAAAACACTTCTGGAGGTATTGATTAAAAGATAACCATTTAATATTTCATACGGTGTATTTAAAACAAATGCTAGTATAATAAATAAAGTGCAGATACCAAATATAATGTAATAGTCTGCAGGAATTTTAAAACTACACGTTTTTTGCACATTTATCTCCATTGGCTAACTGGTAGAAATTCCCAACATTTTGCTGTATGCCTCAAGTGTTTTATCTCCAAAATTCCTGTCAAGCACTTTTTTTGTGAGGATTTTACCAAGCTGTACTCCCTCTTGATCAAAACTGTTGACATTCCAAATAAAACCCTGAAACATCACTTTGTTTTCATAGTGGGCAAGAAGACTGCCCAATACAGCGGGGGTAAGGCGTTTTCCGTAGATTAAACTGGAAGGCCGGCTGCCGGGAAACTCCTTGTTGCGATCGCCGCTGTCAGCGCTATCCTGCCCTTTTGCAAAGGCAACAATCTGAGCGGCTAGATTTGCAGCAAGTTTTGTCTGACTTATAGAATTGTCAACTGTTACATCATCCAGGCGCTGGCTTTCCAAAAAACCAATAAATTGAAGCGGGATAATGTCTGTCCCCTGATGCAAAAGCTGAAAAAACGAATGCTGCCCATTTGTTCCGGGCTCTCCAAAAATTACAGGGCCAGTACAGTAATTGACAGGTTCTCCGTTACGGTTTACCCGCTTTCCGTTCGACTCCATGTCCATCTGCTGAAGATGAGCGGGAAAACGGGAAAGCGCCTGACTGTAAGGCAACACTGCGGTATACGGATAATTTAAAAAGTTTCTCTCCCAAACGCCGATAAGCGCATCAAGTAAAGCTGCATTTTTTAGGATATCTTCGTTTAGTGCAAGTTTATCCGCCTCAGCTGCGCCGCCAAGAAACTCCCTGAATACTTCCGGGCCAAATGTCAGGGACAAAACAAGGCCGCCAACCGCCGAAGACGAAGAATAACGCCCTCCTATGTAGTCGTCAATATAAAAAGAGTCCAGATATGCGCTGTTACGTGCAAGAGGACTGGTTTCGCTGGTTACCGCAACCATGTGTTTGCCTGGATTAAGGCCGGCTTTTTCAAGTTTGTCTTTTACAAAAAGTTCGTTGGCAAGCGTCTCCTGTGTTGTTCCGCTTTTTGAAACAAGGATAAACAAACTCTGCTCAAGTGGAGATTCGCCAATTATCTGGGATGCGTCGTCGGGGTCTACGTTGGAGATAAACCTGGCGTTAAGTTTCTTTTTGCCGCCGGCTTGCGCCCAATTTTCAAGGGCAAGATAAAGAGCGCGCGGCCCTAAATCTGAGCCGCCGATACCTATTTGTATTACTGTACTAAATGGTTTTCCTGTTGAACCTAAAAATTTACCGCCATGAACATCGCCGGCAAAAATACAGAATCTTTCCAGTTCTTTGCGGTAGAAATCGCCAATGTTTTTACCATTTTCAATCACGGGCAATCCCAACTCTCCCCTAAGGAGGTGGTGTAAAACCTTTCGATTCTCGCCTGTGTTTATCACTTCCCCATTCAAAAGCGCCTTGTACTTGGCGATAAGTTCCTGTTCATTTGTTAGTTCCTGCAAAAGTTTAAGGCACTGTTCATCAATGCCTTTTGCAGCCCACGAATAGTTTAAAGCAGCCGCCATTGGAACAAGACACCGGTTTACCCTGTCTGCATCGAGTTTGCTTTTAAAATCAAAAGTTGACGTACTTGCATACTCGTAGAGCTTCTTGTAAGAAGCAGTTTTATCAAAGTTAGTGTATAACATGATTTTCTCCTTCTGTTATATTAATGAACATTTTTTATATTGTAAAGCAATTTCAATCTCATCCACAACAGAATCCGGCGTTGACGCTCCAGAGCATAACCCTACTGTTTCATACGTAAAAAACTCTTTTGGAATGGCTGATGGCTTTTCTGCAATTATGCAAGGTTTACCGCTTTTTTTGGCGATAACAAGCAGACGGCGTGTGTTGGCGGATTCTTCTGTGCCGGCAACGATTACCGCGTCAACTTTATCAAGAATTTCGCGAAGAGCTGTCTGGCGTTCATGGGTAGCTGTACAGATAGTGTTAATAATTTCCAGATTGGGAAAAAGCTTTTTTATCTCGTTTCCAATGGCTTTGTATTCATCTTCGGAAATTGTAGTTTGCCCTAAAAGCGCTGTTAAACCATGTTTGTTTTTTTTATAAAGCTCACAAGCTTTTTTTTTGGCTTCCTGCACTGTTCCGGTTACAACACAAAATGGAGCAGATGCAGCGTACCCCAAAAGCCCGGTTATTTCCGCATGTTCCGCTTCCCCAGCCAAAAACAAACAATAACCAGAACTGGAAAGTTCCTGTGTTTTTAACTGGTTTGCTTTAACTTTTGGGCATGTCGCATCAACAACCCTGCACCCGCTATCCCGTATTTTATCTTCAAGTTCAGGGCTGATACCATGCGCACGAATAATAATTGAACAGTTAATCCGTTTTTCTTTGCTATTTTCTAACTGTTCCGAACCGAAGGTTCGATTACTAATTGAATTTATTCCAAGCGACTTAAGCTCATCCAACACTCTTCTATTGTGTATCAAAGGGCCAAGAGTATAAACTTTTCCGTTTGCCGCTGCATTTCTGGCTTCTTTAACTGCAAGATCAACAGCCCGGCGTACACCCATGCAGAAGCCAAGTTGTTGTGATTTAGTTATTTTCAATAAATCACGCTTTTGCAGCGGCCAGTTTTTTCTTGCGGCGTTTAACTTTTATTTTTTCCCAGAAATTGACAATGCCTGGAACTATAAACAATGTAGTAAAAACGCCCGAAACCATACCAACAAGCAGGGCAAGAGCAAAATCTTTCATTGAACCTGTAGTAAAGATGAACAGCGCCAATACTGCAAGCATTGTAGTTACTGTTGTAATAATTGTTCTTCCAAATATGCCGTTTAGTGATGTATTAAGGATATCAACAAAAGAATTATCAGGGTAAATACGCAGATTTTCCCTTATGCGGTCGAATAAAATAATTGTATTGTTGGTTGAATAACCCAAGATCGTAAGAATTGCCGCAATTGTAAGCGTTGTAAATTCCATTCGTATCCAGACTACAAAAGCTACAATAACCAAAACGTCATACATTATTGCAATTACAGCTCCAACCGCATATTGCAGTTTAAAGCGGAATGCCGAATAAAGCAAAACAAGCAGCAATGTAAGAAAAATTAGAATTCCAGCTTGATCTGTCAGGTCTTTGGAAAAACGTGAATCAACATAACTTGAACTGTTAATTACAATAGTACCGTTGCCAAAATGTCTTTCCAGAAAATCAATGATCTCATTGGATGTTACACGTCCTTCTTCCTGATCTTCTACACGAATCATAAATTGACGATCCGAAGGAATTCCAAGATTTTGTACAGACACGCCTATGTGAAAACCAGCCATTGCTGTTCTTACTTCTGAAATATCTATAGGGGAACTTTCCGGATCATGATAATAAACAACATAAGCAATTTCATTATTTAATTGGAGGTTTCCAAGTGAACTAAAAACAAGCCACTGAGAGCTCACCCCTCCGTTTGCAGATAATGTAACGTTTAGATATTCAAGCTGCTCTTCTATAGCATTTTTTAGAGAGCCGATTGTTTCAAATTCGCTGTTCAAAAACCGGTGTTCACTTAGGTCTATACCCGTACCGGTGACAATATAGATGCCGTTTGAGTCATGTGAAAGAATCGCATTGCCCGTTCCGCTCCAGCGCAAATAAAAAGCAGTTTCGGCAATTTGAATTTCCTGTTGAAGGCCTGCCTGGAAATCTACACCCAGAGCAAAACCGTCATGATAGACATAACCTGTAATGCTAAAAGCAATAAGGAGAACCGAAATAATTACAGCAGGGAAAAAATATTTTGAAAAACGAAAGGCCTTTTTCATAAACTGCCTCCTCTTACACGAACTGGCTGTAGTCCCTGTTTAGAATCCTTTATGCGGATTTTCCAGCTAACAGAAAGATTTTTGGAGCGGAAAACATCGGTGCTAAAGTCAAAAATAAGCCGGGATACAAAAAGAGCCGTAAATACCGACGAAAATACACCGATAGAAAGACTCACTGCAAATCCCCTGATTGGGCCTGAACCCAACTGCGACAGGAATAAAGCGGCGATAAATGTCGTTATATTTGAATCCATAATTGCCCAAAAAGCTTTGCTAAAACCTGCTTCTATTACCGCTTTTCTTGTTTTGCCAAGCCTCATTTCTTCTTTCATGCGTTCAAATATAATTACGCTTGCATCCGTTGCCATACCAATTGTTAAAATAAAACCTGCAATGGCGGGTAATGTCAAGGTAAAATTAAGAGCGGATAATACGCTGAACATTATATAAAAGTTTAACACTTGAGCTACTACCGCATTAATGCCTGCAGTTCTGTAGTAAACAAGCATAAAAAGCAATACGGCTACGATACCTCCCAGAAGGGCATAAAGCCCCTGACGGATTGTATCTTCGCCTAACGAAGCGCCGATACTCTGCTGGCTGACAACTTCAAGCTCCACAGGTAAAGCAGCAGTTCTTAAAATAAGGGCGATGTTTTCCGCTTCCTCAAGACCAAAGCCGGAAATTTGCCCTCTTTCGCTTATGGGTTCATTAATTGTTGCAACGGATCTGACCCTATCGTCCATTACGATGGCAAGATTTTCGTGGACATTCGATGATGTAAACGCATAAAATTTCGTCCCGCCTTCGCTACTTAACCTAAAAGCAACCAAAGGCTGCCCTGTTAAATGATGTCTGTCCACAGAAGCTTCTTCTATGTAGGTTCCATCAAGTCCCGGCTCCCGCTTTACAGCAATAAACCGCCGGTAATTGTCAAAATCACGCGCTTGTACATCAAGCCCGTAACGATCTTTGATATAATAACCAAGTATCATTACATCAGGCGGAATCCCAATTAGTTCAGGATTGGTTTCCCATCCAGTTGCATCAAGAGTAACCCTGTAGTATTCGTTGAAACGTTGAGTGGCTTCACTGTCTTCCAAATGGAAAGCAAGGCTTCCTTTTCCCATAATGATGTCATTGATCCGCTCTGGATCGGCTGTGCCGGGAATCTCAATATAGATTCGATCCATGCCTTGACGGCGGATAACAGGCTCTGTAAGACCAAAACGGTCTATGCGGTTATTTAAGATTTCCAAAGCGCCGTTCATCGCATTTACACGATCTTCATCGTATATCGGACGTCCCAATCTTTGCGCATACGATTCCAGATTTGCCTGTAGAACAATACTTAAACCTCCCGATAAATCAAGACCAAGTTTTACGGCATTTCTGTGCAGATCTTTTAACTCAAAAATTTCATCGCGGTAATTGGTTTCGATTATTTCCCGCAGTTCGTCTCTGGAAGCAAAACGAAAACCTTCCAGCAATGTTCTTGCAGTCCAGGTTTCGGGTAACGGCATATTGTTATCCCTGTAAAGCCTTCTTGATATAGGTATTAAGTATTCAAACTCTTCCGGAACAGGTTCAAAGTTCCGTGCCGCTTCCAAAAGAAGCTCTATATCGGTAATTGCAGCTTCTTCGGAATAGTTTCTTATTCTTTCCCTTGATTCCAGAGCAAGAGACTTGCTTTCCAGAGGAACAAAATAATACCAGCGAATGGTAGGCCAGAGGAATAAAAAACAAACCCCCAATACCAAAATTAAAATAATAAATCTGTAACGTTTACTCATATTGATACTCTCTATGTTATTAATCGTTTTTATTCAGTGCTTTCGGATGATTCTTCTTCGATCTTTTCTTCCTTTTTGTTTTCCTTTACCTTTTCTTCTTTAGCCGGTGCAGGGATTGTAACAGTGGAAATAGCGCTGCGCAGGAATTCAAGCTTTACATTGTCATCAACCTTTATGATAACTGTTGATTCTTTAAGGGTATGAATCGTCCCATAAAGACCGCCAATTGTTATAATCCTGTCGCCCTTTTTTAATGCGCTAAGCATTTTTTCGGTTTCCTTGCGCTTTTTGCTTTGCGGCCTTATAATCAGGAAATAAAAAATCAAGACAATTGCGATTATGGGAAGAAAACCAGCAAATCCTGGCCCAGCCGGCTGCGTAGGCTGCAGCAATGGTAAAACAAATGAAAACATTGATAACATCCTTAAAATTAATTTACTAGTACTTTACCATAAAATGAGATTCTTAATCAAGCGGCAAATAACTTAATAATGAAGTATTAAAGTACTATGGAGCGTTTTACTTCGATGCCGGGAAAAACTCCAAAAAGCCGCTGTAGGGATGCCGGCGTTGCCTGCGAACCGGTAGTTTTATTGTAAATGCCGGCAACAATTTCCACTTCTTTTGGGTCTTTTGACCAAACTGCCGAGGAATACGCAGCTCTAAAAAGCCCCTTTTCTGCTAATTCCCTGGTTGAATATTTGGAATACTGTCTTTTAGCCTGCCCGTCAATTACAGCCGCCGGGCCGTCATAACCAATAGTAAAAACAAAGTCTTCTCTGGATAACATGATATTAGTTGTATGATATTTGATGATTACTGTCAAGATGAGGGTTGCATAGACTAATCTCACAAACCATGCTATATTACTCACATAACAACGTTATTTGCAAAGAGGTAAACCATGAAGAACTCAAAAGCGCACACACGTACATATGGAAACTGTCTGTTTCCAGTCCTTATAACGATTCTAGCCTTGTTTTTATCCGCTTGTTTCAGCCCCTATTCAGGATCGGAGCATGGTTTTATCACCTTGAATTTCAGCGGGAACGCCAGGGGAGCCGCCTGGCCTCCTTACTTTGACGATGATGACATTCTTGAATGGCCCCTTGTGCATCGTGTTGTTCTGGAAAGTTCAGATGATTCTTTGACTGTCTATTTTCAACCCCGCGAAACACATAGGAGTATTCCGGTTATGCCCGGCCTCTGGACAGTTACCGTAACTGCTTTGCATGAAGACAAACCCTACGCATATGGCAGCACCACAGTAAACGTGCAGGCAGGGCGATCAGCATCGGCATTAATAACGATGAATCCGGTGTCTTTATCCCTTGTAATTGACATAAGCGGAGACGAAGGCGATGATTCCATTACGCCATTAACCGAAAACGGCATCCCTGGAACTGAGGTTGAGCTTGAATACACGCTTGATGATATAAAATTTTATAATGCGCTTTCATTCAGCGGCGTTAGCGCTGTCCTTGGCCCGGTAACAAGTGCTGGAAGCGGATCAATCACCTACACAATGGATTCACGCGATGCGGTAAATGGAGTTATTACCATCTTCGCGACATTCACGCATTCAGACTTGCAAATCGATACCATTACATTTGCGGAAGCAGGACCGCTACACAAAACCTTTGGGGATGAGCCTTTTACAAACACCGCGACAACAGGCTCGGGCACCGGTGTGATAACCTGGGAGAGCAACGATCTATCGGTAGCGACGGTTAGTGAAACGGGAGAAGTAACTATCGAAAGTGTTGGTTCCGCTGTCATCACTGCAACAAGAGAACAGGATGCACAATACGAAGAGGCTACTGCTTCCTATACCTTGAACGTTTCCCACAGGATCATTACAACAATAACCATTACCGGAATAATCGAGCCTGTTATGGGCGAATTACAAGTTACAGAACCATTGCCATCCGGCGAAGGCTGGAGTGCCACGACTATGTTTTGGACACCGGCACCCGGCACCTTTTCGCCCGGAACACAGTACACTATCATTGTTAATCTTGCAACGGACAGCAACCATAGATTCATTGGAACAGGATTAACTGCAACCATAAATGGCGAAGTGGCAACTGTTAGTGGTACTCCAACTCCCGCCAGTGCAACGATTGTGTATGGATTTCCACCTACAGCAATAATACCTGTAACAAGTATAACCGAAGTACCTACAGAGGCAAC
>JAITFY010000062.1 GCA_031281025.1 Treponema sp.
TGTTCGCGTTCGTAACTTTCGCCTGAATCTGAGGCGTGGGCGGTGTTGACCATAATGCTGCTGCCAAATTCGCGGCGTACTGTGCCTTCCGGCGCCTGTAGCGGGTCGGTGGGACCAAGTACGTCCCTGATTTTTTTAATCGCATCTTCGCCTTCGTAAACAAGAATCATACATTTTACTTCGCCCGGTTTGTCCAGTTCTTCCTGTGATTGGCCTGCAGGGCGTTTGCCGCACATGAATTCTACAATTTGGTGAAATTGATCGCGGGCACATTCAATACCGAAGTTTTTGATTAATGTGTCGTTTGTCTCCTGACTTAGCGAAAATTGAAACTCGTTTTCTAAAAGTTCTTTTGCTTTTTGAGCGTATTTGGAAGAAAGTTTTTTTATTAGTATTGGTTCGACAGGGCCGTAAAAATCGATGGCCTGAGCCAAAGAAAAACGAAACGCTTTAATGCCGATAATTCTAAGACCTGTGCGCGAAAACATATCTATTATTGCTCCGGGACGTGAAGAGCTGTGTTTCCAGTTATCGGGTTTTATTATAACAAGTGTTTTTTCTGTTTTTGACGGATTCAGATAAGTGACATCCTGAACAATATTTTCCTTGCCGTCAAGAAAACTGGCGAATAAACGCAGATCTTCATTTGCTTCTTCCTGATCTCTTGGTGTAAGGACAGCAGGTTCAAAATACTGTACTTCGTTTGGATTACTGGAAGAAAAGATCAAATCTGAATAAGTGTCGCGGATAGTTTCTCCAGGAAGCGAATTTACTGTTAAATGGCGGGTAATAAAATGCCCGCAGATATTTACAAGCTGTTCGCAGGGGTTTTCTCCCTTAAAAAGCAGAAGAAGAGATCTGTGAGGATTTGAGTCTGAAGGGCCAAAATGATGTTTTACATAATCAGCCAAAAGCGAAATCGACTTTTGCGGTGCTCTTTGCCGGAGCAATTCTGAGTATTTTTCTGCAAATTGCGCGTCTGCAGCAAAAATCTGAGCGCCAACGAGTTCTAAATCTGTTCTGGAAAACAAACGTGCAAGAATACCGCCGGTTCTGCTTTTAGCAATAGTATACGGGGTGACAAATACATAAGATAATTTTTTACTCATGATTTAGATTACAATATTATTCAAGCATAGTCAATCAACGTGGTAACCGGCGTAGGAGCAAGAACTTCTTTGTAGTTAAGAAACGGCAGGCTTAATACGCCAAAGATTTCCGGGACTTCGGCGCCGCCTTCGATAAGCAAAGAGCGGGATGCGTTTAGAGTTCCGCCGGTTGCGATTAGGTCGTCGGTAAGAAGAACACGTTTGCCTTTTGGGACATCGGCGCTGTGAACTTCGACTTCGGCCTGGGCGTATTCAAGATCGTATTTTTTGGAAAGAGTGATGCCGGGGAGCTTCCCTTTTTTACGGATGGGAATAATTGGGATTTTCATCCGGTAGGCGAATGGAGTAGCAAACAAAAAGCCGCGGGCTTCTATTGCAGCAATTGCGTCTATGTTTTTGTCCTTGTAAATTTCTACCATTTTATCGATACAATAATTAA
Source organism: Treponema sp. (assembly GCA_031281025.1). Taxonomy (GTDB): domain Bacteria; phylum Spirochaetota; class Spirochaetia; order Treponematales; family Breznakiellaceae; genus WQXQ01. Next base: position 1,549 of record JAITFY010000062.1, read on the forward strand.
ATGCAACAGGGGATGCAAGTATGCTTGTTATATCATAAAATAAGATTCCCTTTTTGGGGAAATCAGGAACCTTGCGAATATAGTCATCTAAATTTAACTCAACCATAAACTCATTCCTGGTTCTGTTCGTTTTTTTTCATGGTTTTTAGCCATTTTTTAACCGCAGCTTTGCTGTCAGTATCTTTTTCGATAATTAGCGTTTCCTGGGATTTTGCTTCACAGTCTTTTATTATTCCCTCAAGATATTTAATTGATTTTTGATTCACAGAAAATAAACCGCATTTTCTCGGAGCAAGATTGATGTGAAGAAGCATTTTTTCCAGAAAGGCAAAAGATGAAGGGACTGGTTTTTCGCAGCCAATGAAAAAAATGTCGGCGGAAAGAATTTCATTTCCTATAAAGTCCTGAGCGGAATAAATCGTTGTTTTTATATCAAGTGTCTTTTTAATTAATAACGCAATGGACTGAATTGATTTTGTCCCATCAGTAATTATTAATGCTTTCATAGTTCCCCACATTTCATACTATAAAATAAATTTAAATCTGTCAATCATTCGCTTCGGTTCCCATTCCCTGAACTGTATAGTTTACAATCATCCAGATATTGTCTCTTTTTTCCAGAGTATACCTGTATAATCGTAGTTCTGTATGATTAATGTGCCGGAACCTTTGCATTACAGTTACTGTCCCTTCATTGTGAGTGTATTCAGTCCTAAGAATCTCAAATGTAGTGGGAATCAGCGAAATCATGCCGTCAACAGTGGCATTTTGCATGTTTAACCTGTAATCGGCGAGCAGTCGTAAGCGGCCGGCTTCGTTTTCGGTTGTGTATCTGCGTCTTTGATACGCATCGCGTAAAAACATCGCCTCCAGATCGAGGTACAGGAAGAACCTTTCCCATTGGGATTGTTGGCGTGCAGTTAACATATATGCCACTACTTCGTCGGGCGAAAGAGGCTGCTTTACAAGTACGGCGCCTGTTGTTACATCCATTTCAAGCGGAATACCGTCGCTCCCGGTAATAGCGGGAGGGCGAATGCTTAAGGTTAGAGTATTGGACGTAATTGATGCTCTGGAAGAAGTAACGCTTACATTTTGAATTAATTCTGGATAAATTAAAGCCTGTATTCTAAAAGAACCATGCCCGTCAAAACGTACAAAGTCTTTTAAGTTTTCTGTGAACGAAAAAGATTCTCTTGAATCGATTGTTACTTCCCTAAAGAAAACCTGCATATTTGTGGTTCGTTTTTGGATTAACGAATCAGCCTGAGGAAGCGTTCTATTTGTCATTGTTCTGGCATCAATATCCATAGAAAAAGCCCGATCGTCTGCAAGCCTGAAACGGTACGGAGATGGAGTGTTATTTGTAATGGTAATTTGAATGTAAATGGACTCATCAGTAGCATAGTATATCCGCCTGTCAAAAAAACGGATGTTAAATTCTACTTCCGCAAAAACCGCGGTTGTCAACAAGAGAAAAAGAAAAAAAGCCATTGTTCGAATAATTTTATTCATTTTATTTCCTTTTAGTTAAACGAGGGTATTCAAAAAGAACACACTTCTATATTATAGTAATCGGTAGATTTCCATGAATACCTTATCTTTTCCTGAACTTTTAAAAAGAGTGGAAAGTTCCAAAAGTGTCTCCTCTTTGTGTTCCGCCGTTAATGATAAAAAATTCCCAATAGATATCGAGGGCAGCGAAGGCTCGCTTTGTGCTTTGCTTATCGCAAATACCTGGTTAACGCTGGGCGGGATTTCCGGCGCCGGCAAGCAGATTTTTGCCGTTGTTCCCCACGAAGATATGGCCGATGACCTTTTATTGGATTTATCCGCTAAAACCATCCCCTGCTTCAAATTCCCCTGGTGGGGATCGGCTCCTTACCGCGAATTGTCTGTCCTGGCCGCTGTTTTTGGCGAAAGAGCAAGGGTTTTCTCCGATTTAGCGCAGGAAAAACCCGGCATTTACATCATTCCCAAACGTGCGCTTACTAACCATGTGCCTCCAAAGGAATATATAAAAAACCTTCTTGTTACATTAAAAATAAAAGAAAAAGTCGATGTTTCTGTTTTGTCCAAAACGCTTATTTCCTATGGTTATACACGAGTACCCAGGGTGCAGCTTCAAGGCGAATTTGCCCAACGCGGAGAAGTATTGGATATTTTTATGAGCGGCGATGAAAGCGCCTACAGAATCCTTCTTAATTTTGACACTATCGAAACAATAAAAAAACTCGATCCTGTCATGCAAAGTACAAGCGCCGATTTTTTTAAAGAACTGGTTATACGTCCTATTAAGGAAGTTGTCTGGACAGATGACAGGATTGAAACTCTGGAAAAAAACCTAACTTCTTTTAAGGAATTTTCTGATGGCGGTAAATCTGTAATCGAAGAACTAATAATACAAAAAAATACAAAGGGCCAGGAGATGTTTTTTCCTTTTGCATTTGACAAAACAAGCTGCCTTTTGGATTACCTTGTTACCGGCGGGCTTTTGGTTTTGCTTGATTTGGAGCGGCTGGAAAATATGTATGATAGTTTAAGCCGTGAATATCAGGGGCAATACATGCGCTCAAAACGGGAAAATTGCAATTATCCATTGCCCGAACGATTGCTTGTTAATTTTAGTGATATAATGACAAATTTTCTGAAGCGTTCTTCCCGTGTTATTTCTTTTTGTTCGATGAAGGGAGAACCCAGAGAAGGATACAACCATATTGAATTGTCCTGTGAGCCTGCTCGCAGTTTTTTTGGCAATATCAATTATTTTAAGGAAGAATTTGCTTTATTATTAAAGGCAGGCTGGCAAATAACGCTTGCGGCGGAATCCGATGCGCAGGCTGAGCGTATAAAAACAATTTTGGAGCCGCACAAATCGCTTTCGATAATGGCATGTCCAATGTCGGCAGGTTTTTCTTTGCCTGATATTAAGTTTATGGTTGTTCAGGAAAACGAAATTTTTGGGCGGCGTAAACGTATGCCCCGTTCGTTAAAAACTGTACGTTCAAGCCCCATTGATACATTTGTCGAGATAAATCCTGGTGATTATATCGTTCATGTAAATCATGGTATTGGGCTTTTTAAAGGTATTGAACGTTTAAAAGCGCTGGAACATGAAAGAGACTATATAAAAATTGAATATGCGCAGGAAGAAACTGTATTTGTTCCTGTAGAACAGTTAAATCTTGTACAACGTTACATTGGAAGCGAAGGGCAGCCGCCGCGTCTTGATACAATAGGTTCAAAGAGCTGGGAAAATCGTAAAAATAAGGTAAAAAAATCCGTAGAAGATATTGCGGAAAAACTAATCGAGTTGTATTCAAAGCGTAAAAAGACCCAAGGGTTTGCATTCCCAAAGGATTCCCAGTGGCAAACCATGTTCGAAGCCGCATTTCCTTTTGAAGAGACAGAAGACCAGCTCCGCTGCATTACAGAAACCAAAGAAGACATGGAAAGCACCTTTCCAATGGACAGACTGATTTGCGGCGATGTCGGTTACGGAAAAACAGAAGTTGCCGTTCTCGCCTGCTTTAAAGCGATAATGGGCGGTAAACAAGCGGCTTTTCTGGCTCCTACAACGATTCTTGTGGAACAGCATCATGAAAACTTTCTGGAACGTTTTTCGCAGTTTCCGGTAAAAATCGCAATGCTTTCACGTTTTGTAGAAAAAAAGAAAGTGCGTATTATTCTTGAACAGCTTAAAAAAGGCGAGATTGATTTACTTGTCGGCACACACCGGATGATCCAGCGTGATGTGTTATTCAAAAACCTTGGTTTAATCGTAATAGACGAAGAACAGCGTTTTGGCGTAAAAGACAAAGAGCGTCTTAAAGAGTTAAAAACAAATGTTGATTGCCTTACGCTTTCTGCAACGCCCATCCCCCGCACGCTCCACATGTCCCTTGTAAAAATTCGCGATATGTCCCTGTTGGCAACGGCTCCCAGCGGCAGGCACCCAATCGAAACCTTTGTAGAGGAATACGACAATTACATGATAGCGCAGGCAATCCGCCGTGAAGTGGAAAGGGGAGGACAAGTCTTTTTTCTGCACAACCGTATCGAAACGCTTCGCGACACACGCATTAAGCTGGAAAAACTTTTGCCGGAAATTTTAATAGAAATAGCTCACGGCCAGATGAATGCCCACGAACTTGAAGATGTTATGCGCCGTTTTGTCCACGGCGGTTTTCATGTTTTGGTTTCTACCACAATTATAGAAAACGGCATTGATATTCCAAATGTGAATACGATTATTATAGACAGGGCGGATATGTACGGTGTATCCCAGCTTTACCAGCTAAGAGGCAGGGTAGGCCGCTGCGACAGGGTAGCTTATGCTTATCTATTTTACCCCGAGCAAAAAGCGCTTTCGGAAATCGCCATGAAAAGATTGCAGACAATCTCTGATTTTACGGAATTGGGATCGGGGTTTAAAATTGCCATGAAAGACATGGAGATTAGGGGAGCAGGTAACCTTCTTGGCCGTGAACAATCCGGCGACATTTACTCTGTTGGTTTTGACCTTTACGTTAAACTACTGGAAGAAGCCGTAAGGCGTCTGGAAGATTCGGATTATGAAGCGGAAACTGAATCCTTTTTGGAACTGGAATACTCCGGCTTTGTCCCGGATTCGTACATTGATTCAGCCCAAGAAAAAATGGAAGTATACAAAATGATAGCAGCCATCCGTGACAAAGACGACCTTGAGCGCGCTTACAGCGAGCTGCTTGACCGTTTTGGCCCGCTGCCCGATGAAGCCGCTTCTTTGCTTTCCCTTGCCGAGATTCGCATAATTTGCCGCCAGCTGGCAGTTTCATCGTTAAAGGAAAGGGCAGGTATTATCCGCATTGAATTTGCAAAAGTAGCGCGAATAAAAGTAGAGAGGCTAATCCGCATGATTAGCGAAACTCAAGGCAAAGTAAAACTCGACCCCAAAAAACCCAATGTAATTCTCCTAACAACAGGTAACATAGGCCTAAAAGAAAAAAGCGAGTTTTTGCGGGAAAAATTATCTGCACTAACATTGTGAAAATACCTTGACAAAAAACGCATCAAACCTGATAATATCGTAGGAAGGTGTTATATTACTTATATAACTTCCTTATTATAGGGATGAATTTTCCAGGCGCTTTTTGATGAAGGGGGAAAGATATGAAAAAACCAGTAAAGTTTTTTTTGGCGGCAAGTTTTGTCGTTTTTGTGATTTTGGCATTTGCTGCCTGTGAGCTTTTAGTTGGAATTCCAAAAAGCGACCTAATGGATAAAATAGACGAAGATATAGCCCGTGCAAGAGCTGATAGAGTTATCGTTAGTGTAGACTATCCTCCAGAGTGGGGAAGCAGCCCTCAGTATGGAGTTGACAATGCCGGCGATGTCCGTGTTAATTTTCCCTTTGATGTTGATTTTACCCCCCTGCCTGATTTTGCCTTACTTAGATGGGAAGCGCACAATACAGAAGACCTGGATCCAATATGGTTGAGTAACCCTACCTTACATTTACGAAACCCAATCACCAACGTTCTCCTGCCGCAAGTGCGCCAGGATCGAGGTCAGGGCAGAGTAACATTATTTAACTCGAATCCGGTAACACTGGTTCCGTTTAGCCGCGCTCAACCCAGAATAGTAAGATCAACCCCTAACGAAGATACAACCTTTTACGGCCGTGCAAGACCCATTACAGTTACTTTTGCAGCTCCGTTAGATCCTAAACGCCCAGAAGGCAGTCCAGAAGGCGAAACCGTACTTAACACTTTCACTTTGGAGGGCATTCGTATTTTTATGCGGATGATTGACGAAAATACCGGCGAACCAGTTAATGAGGCATGGGAACCCATAGACGGGTTTCATAATTCCCTTAAGCTTTATGAAGATCCGGAATTCGATTCCAATATACTTACAATAATACCTATTGGCAGCGGACCTCCTGCAAGTGCGGAAATAATGCTTGTTTTGGGCAGAGATATTACAACTCGCGCATTCCCCAATTCCCGTTGGGAACCGGTAATTTTTACATGGAGAACCTGGAGAAACAACTTTTTTGTAAACAGTTGGGAGGCAACATACAATAATGACGGTTATGTCGAACTTGAATGGGTTCAGGAAGGAAATGCAGAAGCGGAAGTAGTGTGGCGCCGTCCGGGCAGTAACAGTGAACTCCCCCCATTAGGCAGATCCGGCTTATTAGCGCCTGGCACAACCAGTTTTAATGTTCCGCTTCAAGGACCTTTTACGGGAGATAACGGCGAAGGCCTTCAAATCTGGATTCACTTATATGTTGACGGTGAAGATTCCCTCATGGAAGATATAAATTCGATAATTATCTATAACGATGACCGCATTAAGGTAACCAGCGCAAGGCCGGCCAGAGCGATAACTAATAGTGAAGACTTTTCCAGAATGATGATGGGTAACTCTAACCGTATTTATATTCTTGACAGAGATATTGATGTGGTAGGAGCATGGACCTCTGTTGGAAATGAAGCAAATCCTTTTATGGGTACATTTTATGGAATGGGAAAGACAGTTAAATTTTTAGGCGGTTCCGCTTTTACCACAGCCAGACACTTTGGCGTTTTTGGTTACCTGGACGGAGCCAGAATTCATGATCTTATCGTGGAATATGAAGGTTTTCCGACTGTTCACAACACTGTCGAAATTTTTGTAGGGGGCATAGCCGGTTTTGCAACGGGCAGCAGTCAGCCTACAAGGATTGAAGATTCTACTGTGCGAAACGGCGGCATCATTTCGCGAGCAACATCGCACATAACAATGGGCGGCATTGTTGGCCACATGGAAGGCAATGTTTACATCGAAAACTGTACAGCGGCTCTGAACCTGACAATCGATAAAAATACTTCAGGAGATATCACTATTGGCGCTGTAGCCGGGCACAATGTATCTTCTCTCCCAATATCAATTCGTGATAATAACGTTGCAGGTAATATTACAGTAACATCAAACAGTGATGGGGAAATACATGCAGGCGGCGTTATAGGAAGACAGACTACTACAGCGGTATTGCAAGGTATCAATTACAGCGGAAATGTTACAATAAATAAAACCGGCGGTACAGGGCCGGTTTTCGCAGGAGGAATAACAGGAGCTTTTAGCTCTTCGGTTAATTTTAATAACCTAAAGTTTACCGGAAATATTAATGTCAACAGCAGCTCCAGCGTATTAAACGCAGGCGGTATAGCTGGGGGCTCTCTAAGTTTAGCGTCAGGTTCAATCCAGAACCCTGTATTTGAGGGGAATATTAACGTAGGCAGTTCCGGTTCGCCGGTTTCTGGAGACATTAGGGTAGGCGGCCTTGCAGGTTTCCTTAACGGTACAAATGCCACCACCAGCCGGATTTCCCTTGTTGGAGCCAATACAACAGATGGAACCATTACCGTGTTTGGCTCAAATAGAGTTCATGCGGGCGGTATTGTTGGAATAGCCTCTAATTTCCTGTTTTTTAATAATTGTAAGTCCCAGGCAAATATCGAAGTGAGCGCTTCCGGCCCGCTTTATGCTGGAGGTTTTGCCGGCGAATTCTCAAATTCGGGAATAACAATAACTGGCTCTACAAACGTAAGTAATTTAACGGTAAGAGGTACATCCACCGAGATACATGCCGGAGGTTTTGCCGGAAGAAGCAATGCAAATGTGTTTGAAATCAGTTCAAGCGGGGAAGTAATTGCCGAAGACGTCAGCGGCGGCATTCTTAATATTGGCGGTCTTTTTGGCAGTACAACTGCGAACATTGCCGATTCCAGCTCATCCACAGATATAATTGTTAAAGATAATATAAACAGCGTACTTAACGCAGGCGGTCTTGCCGGTCTTGCCGCTGACAGCAGCTCTGTGGAGCGTTCCAATGTTACAGGTAATGTAGAAACCAGAAGCAGCGCTGTTCAAAATGTTGGAGGTTTAATCGGCCGCTCATTTGCAACGATTATCGATTCTTCCGCAGCAGGAAATTTGGACACATACAGCTCTGCCGAACTTAATGTAGGCGGCCTTGTGGGACATTCCTCTGGAAACATCACAAAAGGACGCTACTTAACCGGGCAAATCAAAGTGAACAGTTCCGGTATACTTCGTGCCGGCGGCCTTGCAGGTTACGCATCTGCAGGGACAATAACAGGTTCCCGCGCTGCGGCGGACCTGGATGCCGCAGGTTCCGGCAGCGGGCCTCACTATGCCGGCGGCCTTGTGGGTCATGCTGCGGGAACAATAACATTATCCCGCGTAACCAAAAATGTAAAAATGTCTGGTACTGGTACGATTTATGCCGGCGGCCTTGCAGGTTATGTAACTGGCCTAGTTGAACGATCCTGGGCGGATGTTAAGCTTTTGGTAGAACCGCAAAGTTCCGCAGCAGTTGTTAGAGCCGGCGGCCTTGCAGGAGACCTTTTTGGCGGCACTATCCAGAATACCTATACATTTGGAGAAACGGAAATCGACTACTTAAGCGGCAGCGCCAATCTTGCGGCCGGCGGCCTTGCAGGAGAAATAAACGGCGCCAACGCCAGAATAAACAAAAGTTTTGCCGGAAGTGAAGTTTTTATAAAGAGCGGCACTACAGGAACCGCCCGGGTCGGCGGTATTGTCGGAACAGGCTCGTCGGGCAGTGTATCCCAAACAGTAATGCTTGGAGAAAACGTTGCTGTAACTGCCGATGCCGGCGCGTCCGAAGACAATGTAACGGCTTTCCGGATTGGCCACAATACAGGAACTCTCACTTTCCAGAACAATTTTGCAAGGAACGATCTTGTAAGAGTTGGCAGAAGTAAAGGCGGATATTCATCCGTTACCAATAGAATTATTCCAAGAGAAACAGGCGCTGATACACCGCATGGCGGGAATGTAACAGTCAGCGAGCTTAGACAGGAAAGCGTCAAATTCTGGGAAAATCCTCCCATGGAATTCAGCCCGCAATTCTGGCGTTTTGATACCGAAACCATAAGAAGCGGCGGACATCCCCTGCTTTTGGAAGCCGGTGAAACATTCCAGGATGCCGATCCTGTACATTTGCCGTATAATATCACAAGAGATCCTAAAAGCGGTCAGATGGTTGGCGGATCATTTGTTGTAAATGCAAATCCAGACAGGAATAACAATCTGGAACTTGGACATGCCGGCAGTACTTACTATGTTAAAGTTACTCTCAACGACGGCTTTAATGTGGGCAGTGTAATTGTTACAGAAACTTCAAACGCTGCAGTAACGGTGATCCCGGTGACCGGTGATAATCTAAATCAATATCAATTTAAAATGCCTCATTCCAATGTAACCGTTCGTGTTAACTTTGGTAAAATACCATATAGAATTACCCCAGAGACAGGAGGCGGCGGTACAATTACCTATGTAGCTGTCAACGGTGTTCCTGTCAACGCTCCTAGCAACAGCGTGCTTGAAGCAACGGTTGACGACATGGTTTCTTTTATGGTTACTCCTTTTCCTGGTTTCCGGCTGGCTGAAAATGGCGTAAAGGTTATTACGCCTACCAGAACTACATCGCTTACTCCAGGTGCAGGTGGTATATATACCTTTGACATGCCTGCCGACGATATTGTTCTGGAAGTAACCTTCCTGGTACTGCATAGAATCAGGACAGTTTTTGACCCGCAAGAAGGCAAAATTGAAATACTGGACGGGCTGGAAAGAGCGGCAAAAGACGATGACGTTTATTTTACAGTTACTGCCGAACATCCGAACTTCCGGTTTATCCCTGAGCCAACAGTTATCCTGGATGCGGGAGGGTCGGGCCCGTCGGTGACACTTGTAGGACAAGAACAGAGAATATATACCTATACCTTCAGGATGCCTGACGGCGATGTAACCATAGGAGCAAATTTTGAACCGCTCTTTAAAATAAGGTTACCCGAAAATGTGGTTGGCGGTGAAATCCAAATAACAAAACCAGCTGGTCTCGAAAAAATTGAGATACAAGGTGAAGATGTTGAATTCACAGTTACTCCCGATGTTGATCCCCGCTATCGAATAAACAAAGTTACAGTTAACGAAAATGTTTACTCTGTGCATGCTCAGAGCGGGAATACTTATACCTATACCTTCAGGATGCCTGGCCGCGATGCAGAAATAGACGTGGAATTCGCACGGCTTTACACCATAACCCCAACTATTATACCGGGTAAAGGCAGCGGAAGTATTACTAACATTACCGTACTGCAGCCGCCGAATGATCCCACAATGGCGGCAGAAAACGATGATGTCGAGTTTGAAGTTGAAAACAACTCAGGCTGGCGTTTACAATTAGAGGGTGTTTCCGTAGATGGCGGTGTCGGCGTTTTAGAGCCGGATGGCAGCGAAGTTTACAGGTTTAATATGCCAGATGGAGATGTATCCATAACAGCGGCATTTGAACGCACTTTCCTTATTACAACCGAAACACCAACACCGGTAAGAGGCGGGTCATTTGAATTAAAGACAGATAGAGACGAAACGGTTGTTGCCGGAAACTCAGCAGTTGCTGCAGAAAACGGTGAGATTTCCATACTTCTAGAGGCTGATAACGGCTATAGTGTGGGTGTCGTATCAGTTGTCCGCACCAGTGATGGGGCAACGACGGTTTATGAAAGCTTTGCCGGAAACACACACACCTTTACCATGCCTGGCTATGATGTAACCGTAAAGGTAACGTTTGTACCTGATCTCCAGGATATTGGATGGGGGCAGTTGCCTGATAACGGT
>JAITFY010000127.1 GCA_031281025.1 Treponema sp.
GCAAAATGCTTCGCAAACCCTTATCCAGGAAGCGGATACGGGCAGCAAGGCGATTGACTCAGGTTATAACAGAATGGTTGAACAAAAAGAAGTGTTCGAAAACATCGTGAATGTTTCCCAGAATGTTGCGGAGCGCTCCGAACAGATTTCTAACCTTAGCAAACAGCAGGAATTGGCTTCGGCCCAGATTTTTACCACGTTAAAAGAAATTTCCGCAGGGGTTAGGCAATTTGTCAGCGCAATGGCTTCGACATCAAACACAGCGGATAATCTTAACAATATGTCTATAAAGTTAAAGGAAACTCTCGCACAGTACCGGGTTAACCAATCAAAGATTGAACAATAAGGAGGGGGATATGATTAATAGCGAAATGCAAAAACGAATTCTGGCAGACGAGCATAAAGGCGAAAAATTAATCAGCAATGTCAGGCTTGTAATGGCGCTTATTTATACAGTCAGTACATCGGCTGTTGCTGTGATCAAGTTTTTGGAAGGTTCCGGCAATATACCCATGCGCTCTCATGTCTGGACAACAATTTTTTTGTTGTATGCTGTTTTTTTATTTATTTATGTGCGTAAAAAAGAAGCTCTTGACAGCAAGTTCAAATATATTTGCGTTACCCTTGACATGATAATTTTAAGTGCGACAATTTGGGTTAGCTGCACCTATCTTGAAATATCTTCGCCGCTTCCGTTTCTGTCTTCCAGGGCTTTGTTTTACAGTATACTTATTTTGGCTGGCTCTTTTAGATACAGTACCCGCTGTGCGTATTTTTCAGGTTATTTTGGCGCTGTTTGTTTTTTACTTGTAGTTATCATAAACAGGGACACTCTGGATTTACCCTACTTTTTTATTCATAATGACCAAATATTGGATGTAAGGTTTCCGCTGTACAATGAACTTTTTAAATTCTTTGGAATAATAATAACGGGTACAATTACAGGCCTTGCCAGCAAGCGCCGCCTTGCGCTCTTTAACAGCATGATTCAATCAGAAAGCGCCGCCGCAGAAGCAGCTGTAAAAACCGTTGAACAAACCCGTAATATGGCAAAAACAATCCGCCAGTCAACAGACGAAATATTTTTCTCTTCTAAAGATATTTTTTCTACAGCAAACAATCAGGCGGCAAGCGTTCAGGAAATTGAAAGCACAATGAACGAAAATACCCAGATTGCCGGCGAGATAGCAGAAAAAACCGGCAGCGTTGCAAATATCGCATCCAAAATGGAGAACGATGTTGTTAACGGATTTTCTGTTCTTAAACGTAATGTGAATCAAATGGAAGACATCAAAAAGAAAAATGATGGTGTTATTTCCGGCATCATTGCTCTTGGAGATAAAATTACAAGAATCCGCGATATAATTAAAACCATCAATACAATTACGAATCAGACTAAGGTTATTGCTTTTAACGCAGCTCTTGAAGCGGCAAGCGCAGGGGACAAGGGAAAAAGGTTCTCTGTAGTTGCAAGCGAAGTAAACCGCCTTGCCGACGACATTGCCTCATTAACCAAACAGGTGCGCGAACAAATAGAGGAGATACAGGACTCTTCTTCTTCGCTGATTATTTCCAGCGAAGAAAGCGCCGACAAAATTACCGAAGGCAACAATTTAATCAAGGATCTTGAAGACATTTTCCGTGAGATTCGCAGCGGTGCGGAAATAACCGCGAATCAGGCGCAGACGATTACTGTCTCTACCCAAAAACAGCAAAAATCCACCGAACAGATTAATTTGGCAATCGCAGATATCGCATCCGGTTTGAGTAATTTTCTGCAATCAACCCAGATTGCAACTGCTTCTGCAGAAGGCCTTACACAGATAATCGAAGAGTTGGGAGTTTTATTAAATGTAAAAATTGATATCGCAGAAGGAGGATAATAATGATGATGAACAGTAGAATTCAAGAGCGAATTCAGGTGGATGAACAACATGGAGAGAAACTGATTAGTAATGTCAGGCTTGCACTTGCAATAATATATACAGCCAGCGTACCGTTTGTGTCTATATTCAGGCATATGGAAGGTTATGATTATCTGCCATGGCGGGCTTATACCTTTAACAATTTATTTTTTATTTATGCTGTTTTTTTATTTTTTTATGTACGGAAAAAAACGGCCTTTCACGGCGCATTCAAATATGTCTGCGTTGTTCTTGATATGACAATTATCAGCGCATCTGTATGGGTTGGCTGTACCTATTTGGAAACAGTTCCGCCAATTACCTATCTTTCTATATGGGCTCTTTTTTACAGCATTCTCATCCTGGCAGGCTCTTTCAGGTACAGTATCCGGTGTGCATATTTTTCCGGCATTTTCGCAGGGATTTGTTTTTTAATTGTTGTATTGGTAAACCGGCATGTTTTGGATTTACCTTACTTTTTTGAGATTTACGGCAGAAGGATCGATGTAAATTTCCCGTTATACAATGAAAGTTTTCGAGTTATTGCAATGATTATAACCGGCATTATTACCGGCATGGCAAGTAAACGCCGCCTTGTGCTCTTTAGCAATATGATTGAATCTGAAACTGCTGCTGCAGAAGCATCTGCAAAAACTGTAGAACAGACCCGCAGTATGGCAAGGGCAATTCAAAAATCAACAGATGAAATATTTCAGTCATCAAAAAACATTTCTTCTACAGCTAACAATCAGGCGGCAAGTGTTCAGGAAATTGAAAGCACAATAAACGAAAACACCCATATTGCCGGTGAAATTGCCGAAAAAACCGGCAGCGTTGCAAGCATTGCCTCAAAAATGGAACATGACATTGTTCATGGATTTTCTGTTCTTGAACGTAATGTTAATCAAATGGAAGACATCAAGGATAAAAACGACGGAGTTATCTCCGGCATCATCGCGCTTGGAAATAAAATTACGAAAATCCGCGAATTTATCAATACGATCAATATCATTACGGATCAAACCAAAGTTATTGCCTTTAACGCTGCCCTTGAAGCTGCAAGCGCCGGGGATCGCGGAAAAAGGTTTTCGGTTGTTGCAAGCGAGGTAAATCGTCTTGCAGATGATATTGCTGTACTAACCAAACAAATACGGCAGCAAATAGAAGAAATTCAAAACTCTTCGTCATCATTGATTATTTCCAGCGAGGAGAGTGCAGATAAGATCAGCGAAGGCAACAATTTAATCAAGGAGCTTGAAGACATCTTCCGCGATATTCGCAGCGGAGCAGAAATAACCGCAAACCAGGCGCAGACGATTACAGTTTCGACTCATAAGCAGCAAAAATCAAGCGAACAGATTAATCTGGCAATAGCGGATATTTCTTCTGGTTTGAGCAATTTCCTTCATTCAACCGAAGTTGCCACCGCTTCCGCCGAGGGTCTAACCAGGATGATTGACGAATTAGGCGCCATGCTAAACGCAAAGGAAGACAAGTGACAATAGACAGAGAAAAATACATCGGTAAATATATAGACGAAGGGCTTGAAAACATCACCCTTATCGAAAGTCTTGTCTTTGACATTAAAGACGGCATTTCGGTTGACGACGATTTAGCGACTCTGCTGCGCTCTCTTCACACCCTTAAAGGCACATCACGCATGCTGGAGTTTAAACGTATCGAAGAACTCAGCCATGTTCTGGAAAGTGTTTTTATAGCGCTTAAAGAACAGCGCATTGGTTTTAGTGAAAATGCAATGAAGCTCATTTTGGCAGCCCTTGACCTTGTAAAAGAAGGATTTGGCATTGTACAGCGCACAAAAGACGATGTTATTGAGATTCAGGAATATGTAAAAAAATTAAACGCCCTTGCGGCTAACGAAGAATTCACCCTGCCCGAAACCGAAAAACATGAAACTCGATTAGAAAAACTACAGGAACAAAAAGTCTTTGCTTCCGCTTCAACATCCTCTAAGGATGCAAAATCAGACAGTATACGCCTGTCTCTGGAAAAAATCGACGGTATCATAAAGAGTATAGCTTCTTTACAGTCTCTGGAAGTTTCTACAAAGTCAATTTTTTTGAATAGCAGTGTTATGAACGATTTTATAAAAAAATTAACCGTAAAACTTAGAGCGGATAAAAACCTGGACCCATCCCTTGTTGTAGATTTTCGTAAACTGGAACGGTTAAGCGATCGTCTTAACTCGGCATTAAAAAACCACTCCCTTGATGCGGGCAATAGTATCCGTTCTGCTTACGACACTGTTATCTCCCTGCGTACCGTTCCCCTTTCTACAATTCTTGACGGTTATCCGCGTTATGTATTTCAGCTTTCAGATGAGCTGGGTAAAAAAGTACATCTGGAAATCGAAGGAAAAGAAAATGAGATCGACAAAAATATTATAGAATCTCTTTCGGATGTTTTTATGCACATGGTGCGTAATGCGATAGATCACGGAATAGAAACTCCCAAAGAAAGGCTAACAGCAGGAAAAAGCGAAACCGGAAAACTTACCATAACCTGTTCCAGAGAAAGCGGCAACATGAAAATTATAATCACCGATGACGGCTGCGGTATAGACCACGAAAAAATCAGGGAAAAGGCAGTGCGGGAAGGTTTTGTAAGCGAAGCTGCGGCAGCCTTGCTTGTAAAAGAAGACCTTACCAATTTTATTTTTCAGAGCGGTTTTTCTACATCGGGCAAACTGAGCAATGTTTCCGGCAGAGGCGTGGGAATGAATGTAGTACGCGAAAGCATCGAAGCCATGAAAGGCAGTATCATCGTAGAAAGCGTCATGGGAAAGGGTACAGTTTTTACTTTTATAGTTCCCCTCTCAATTGCCGCCCTGATGGGATTCCCCATTTCATCAGAGGGAATGAAATTTATTATCCCTGCCAATTTTGTTGAAACCATAATGTTGATAAGCCGGGATGATATAATTACTGTGGTTGATCGTCCGGAAATTAAATATAATGGCAGATTTATAAAGCTCTATTACCTTAGCCAGATTTTACAAATAAAAACCGACTCAGTTCTTTCCGAGGATGTTTTTGTGGTTATTATCCGCGCTTACGACGATATTGCAGCTCTGGTGGTAGACGACATCAATGCAATGAGATCGGTTGTTCTAAAAACCATGCCGGCATTTATGGAGAAGATGCCTGTATTTTCTGGTCTTATTTTTAATGAAGACTACGAAATGGTAAGCGTCCTGCATATACCCACAATTATAAAAATTGCCAAACGTTTAAAGACCATAGATTTAAAAAAACGTAATGTAAACTTTGAAAAACTCCGCAAGTCTATTTTGGTTGTTGACGATTCCCTGCCCACCCGCGAAATTGAAAATGAAATTTTATCTTCCGAAGGCTACCATGTTGACATGGCAGCGGACGGAGCGGAAGCTTTAAAAGCCGCAAAGACAAAACACTATGACCTTATCTGTACCGATATTAATATGCCGGTTATGGATGGATTTGTACTTACCGAAAATATCAAGAAAAACGAAGCGCTTTCGCATATACCCATTATAGTTATTTCATCAAGAGAAAGTGAGGAAGACCAAAAACGTGCGGCAAAACTTGGCGTTTCACGGTATATCGTAAAAAATTCGTTTAACAATCATAATCTGCTTGAAGCGGTAAGGGATCTGATTGGAGGAACAAATGAGTGATGAAAAAAAGCGCATTTTAATTATCGAAGATTCCGATATTTTTGCCGATGTTCTTATGGAAGTTTTGTCTTCTTCGAATTATATACTGGAACGGGCGATTAACGGTTTTGAAGGAATCAAAAGTGTTTATCGTTTTATGCCTCATCTTATCATTACCGATGTAGAAATGCCGCTTTTTAAGGGTTATCAGGTAACCCGTTTTCTTAAATCACGGAAAAACACCAAAAATATTCCAGTTATTATGTTTACCACTCTGAGTGAAGCAAAAGATAAATTTTGGGGAACCCACGCAGGCGCTGATGAATACATTGAAAAATCACCTGATAATTTTGAGCCTTTGATTAATACAATTTCTAAAATTCTTTCCACTGCCCATAACATTGATTTTACCGCAATAGAAAGGGAAAGTAAAAAAATCAACGACAATGCGATTATCGAAACAGTAAACAGTATGCTGGACAATAAACTTTTTCAGACTACAGTAATCGGTATGCTCACAGAGCTTTCCGGCAAAGCAACTTCGCTGGAAACAGTTGTAAAGGGGATTATTGATTTACTGCATACCATTTGTGAATCGGAAATTGTATCAATGTTTATATGCGGAGCCAAAGGAACTTTGCATGTCTATACAGCAAATTTTTCCAGTTTTTCGGCGGAAATTGCAGATGACTTTTCCGGGATATGCGTATTTGATTTTAACAATCTCTTTCCCGATTTTAAAGTAGAAACAAAAAACATGAAAACTTTTTTTCCTGCTGGGGCTAAAGAAAAAAAGATAACTTCGTACATCACAATTCCTCTCTCCATTGGAGGAGAAAAATTTGCATCCGTGCATATTGCCAATTCCATAAACGAGTACTTTTCGCCGGGAATTCTGGAAAATATTACAGTGTTCCTTGGCGCTGCTGCTCCGATCATTTCAAACGCTCTTTCCATGCGTGAGCTTTCGGAACTCCAAAAAAATACCCGTTCAGCCTTTGCCCGTTATGTACCTGCCGATGTAATGGATGAAATAATCGATAAATCGTCAAAGATGGTAAACCAAAGTGAAAGCAGAAATGTAACTGTACTTTTTACAGACATAAGAAATTTCGCAAAGATCTCTGAAAACTCACTTGCGCAAGACCTTGTTGATTTTCTTAATAATTATTTTTCACAAATAGGCGATAAAATAATTTCCGAAGGCGGTCATATCGATAAATTTATCGGCGATGCGGTTATGGCAGTTTTTGGAGCTGTCAATGTCCTGGAAAATCCGATGGCAAGCGCTGTACGTGCCGCGCTTAAAATGCTTGATACCCTTAAAAACATTGATACTTCAAAAATAGCGCTTAAACAGGGCAGTTTGGAAATTGGGATTGGAATTAACTGCGGACAATGTATTTTGGGAAACATCGGCTTTAGAAACAAGATGGATTATACAGTCATCGGCGATACTGTTAATCTGGCATCGCGCCTTGAAGGTACTGCCAAAATATACCGCCATCCTTTAATCGTTTCTGAATATATATACAACGAAACAAAAGATCAATTTTTATTCCGCAAGATCGATAATGTCCGTGTCATAGGTAAAGAAGAACCGGTGGGGATTTATGCTGTTTATAGCGGTTTTGAAGAAACCCCCGGCATGTCTATAATACCTGCACTTTTAGTTAACCGCGAATGTCTTGATAATTACAACAAAGGATTACAGTTATTTTATATGCGTGAATGGAAACCAGCGCTGGAATATTTTTCCAATGCGCTGGAAGCAGACAAAAACGATTATCTTTCGCAGCTCTATATAAAACGCACTATTGATTTTTCAAATACACCACCGCCAGAAAACTGGGACGGTGTGGTTACACTTTCTGAAAAGTGAGATTATTATTTTTTCAACATCACTGTTACTAATTTTAAAAGCTCTTCTTTTTCTACAGGTTTGGAAATATACTCATTTACGCCAATTTCAAAAGCCCGTTTTATTTCGTCAATCTCGAATGAAGACGAAAAGAAAGCTATTGGAACATGATGAAGACTGCCTATTGCTTTTATTTTTTCAAAAACATCCCAACCGTCCATATCCGGCATTACCAAATCCAATAAAATTAAATTGGGAACAAACCCTTTATAAAATAAATCCAGGGCTTCATTGCCGGAATGGGCGGAAACAACGTCATATTCACTTTTTAACATATTTTCTGTTATCGTAAGATGAATTGTATCATCGTCTACCAAAAGAATTTTTTTATTTCTGCTGCCTCCAGAGTCTGTAAATTTTTCTATTTCTTCTTTTAGCACTTCAAAGTTGCCGTTATTTTTGCTGCTCATATCGTTTACAAGTCTCATTGCTGAATTAACCTGAACCACTGCTGCGACAATTTCGTCTATGCAATTTAATGTTTCCTTGTTGGTTGTGACATAGCTCTCTGTTTGTCTTACCAATGCTTCGATAACAGATAACGATACCTTTTTATTGGCGATATTGGCTTTTATTTGTTCAATAGACTTGCTTGCCTCTGATGCTTCTTTTTCTTCTTTTGTTATAAGGCCTTTTAACTTGTTAAGATTCAGGGAAATTCTTTTTACAGCAATCGAAGTTTTGGACATATTTGCGGAAAGTTCATGGCCGGTACTTGTAAATGCGTTAATTTTTTTCTTGACAATTCCGGCAAGCTCTGCAATATTGTCAAAAGCTGTATTCA
This sequence comes from Treponema sp., assembly GCA_031281025.1. GTDB lineage: Bacteria > Spirochaetota > Spirochaetia > Treponematales > Breznakiellaceae > WQXQ01. The sequence continues at coordinate 8,265 of JAITFY010000127.1, forward strand.
GGTAAGCCGCTGCAGTACCCGCTTCGTTTTTGCACTTAACATTAAAACGCTGCCCAAGATCAGTCCTTTCATCAATAATTATTTTTTGAAGCGTGCGTGTAATTGTTAAAAGAGGTTTTACAATGAAAAAATTCTTGTAAAACAGATTAAATATTGTTATCAGGAATAAAATCGCAAGAGATGAATAAAAAACCAAAAGGGCTGTTTTTACATCATCCTGTACATTCTGGAAACTTCCGTTAAAAACCTTTAAATAGACATAAAAATGCGACAGAACTGTCAAAATAATAAAAATGATGATCACGATATTTATTAGCCATGAAATTTTTCGTATAGTCATTTTTTTCTCCTTTTATACAATTATTTATTTTATCATAAATCATGGCAAAGAATACAGCTCTGTTTTCCGATAATATTGTATGAGAAAATGTTGCCTCTTTGTTTTTTTCGCTTTTTTGATTTTACCGCTGCAAGCGCAGGATTTAAGCCTAAATTCGGGTGATTTGCTGCTGGAATTGAGGGCGGACGGCGGTTATCATTTGTTTATCAGAAAAAAACCGGATATCGCTTCTGTGCTTTTAACTGAATCCACAAGAGATCCAAATATGAGGGCCGACAATTATGCTTACCGGGCTGGGGAATGGAATCCAATTAACGGGGACGAAATCCGGCTTCTTAACGGTGTTCCTATTTCAAGAGAAAGCGGCATTTACTCGTTAATTTCGTCTACTGTTGTCAATCATCCGGCTTTGGGAGAGACTTTCCATATTTATTTGCCCTACATTCTTTACTACGGTTATCCCGAAACCCGGCATGGAAGCGTTTATCTGATTGACGGAACCTACCTTAACATCCGCACTTTTGCCCTGCCCTTTGCCGATTATCGCGGCGCATTCAGAGACAACCCTTTTACGCTTGAAGTTAGGCAGGAACGTATCGAGCCGCCTACCGGAATATATTTGGACGAAGCTTTTGAAGCATTCACAGAAATTGCCAGAGCCGGCAGCGGCGCATTGGGTCTAGTGCAAAGCCCGGCCGAAATAGTTCTCCAAATCCGTGAACTGCTGGAAAGGGAGGCTGGCAAACAACTTGACCTTGTAATATGTCTTGATACAACCGGCAGCATGAGACCGTATATCGATCCGATTCGCGAAAAGCTCATTCCCATGCTCGA
>JAITFY010000168.1 GCA_031281025.1 Treponema sp.
ATACCATTAACCTCATTGTAAGCTGTCATCATAGAGGCAGCTTTTGCCTCCTGTATTGCAGCTCGAAAAGGCGCTAGATAATATTCGTGCATAACACGGGCGGGAATGGAACAAGAACACGAATCGCGATTTTTTTCGTTGTTATTGGCAAAAAAATGTTTCGGCCCGCAGCTTACCCTAAGATAAAAAGGATCATCTCCTTGCGCCCCTCGGATATAGGCGGATGAAAGAACGGAAGTCAAAAAGGGACATTCTCCATAACCTTCTTCTGTACGACCCCAACGCGGATCCCGTTCCATGTCAATGGTTGGCGACCATAAAGCAAGTCCGCCGCGTTTTTCGCAAGCTTCGTAATAGATTCGCGCTTCGATGGCGCATACTTCGCCAATTTGACGCAACAGTTCTTTGTCCCATGATGCAGCCAGACCAATTGTCTGGGGAAAAGTTGTATTTAATCCTTTCCGGTTTACAAAACCATGAGCGCCTTCCCCGCCAATCGACCATGCAGGGATACCAAGCCGTTTGATTTCTTTGTTCCTTGTGGGAATAAGCCCTGCTTTTTCTTCTATTGTTAAGCGTGATATTAGGTCTCTAACCCTCTCTTTCAACGGCAAGGTATGATTTAAAAAAGGGTAAAGTAATTCCATAAAATTAAGTTATTCCAGTTGCGAGCGCCTCAACCGAGGGCATTACAGGCTCGTAGCGGATTCGCAGCTCCGGCAATTTTTGCATCTTTGCATAATAATTGATTTCCCAATTTTTCCCTTGCTTTGGGTCGTTTACCCCATCGGGCGGCGGCGCGAAAATCCGCAAGGGGATTTCCGTTTTTCCACTTAGCTTGCTGCAAAAAAACGCAGGGATTAGATCGATGGTTGTAACGCCGCATTTTTTGTAAAACCATCGTCCGTTAATTTCCATTAAAAGATTTAGCTGTGCGTCTTCGCCGGAAAAGGTCACTTCGCAAAAAACAGGGTGCTGCTCAAAAAGCAAGGGGATGATAAGCCCGTCGGCATCCTCGCTTGCGCCCCAGCGCAATTCTGCAGGGAAACTTAAATTTTCGCCGGTTGTCATTTTGGGAAGGAATGCTTCCATGTTAAGGATTTTTTTGTATTCCTCCAAAACCGGTTGTGCGCAGCCGACACCGGGATTGTTGGGGTCTTCGATTTCAAGCCCAAGGCGGCCTCGATCGCGGAACTGGTAGAGCGTAACTCCAGTGATACAGGGCGCTTCTGTTGGCAGGCGGCGGTAAAAGTCAGCGAGCTGCAGCGCTTGTTCGTAAGGGCCGTTTACATCGCCATCAGCGTTAAATTCATTGACACAAAACGGGCGTGATTCGCCATCCGATCGTATCATAAAACGTTCGTACTCAAAATTAAAACCTTTTAGTATTTCGCTGTTGCCGCTTCGTTTGTGTGAATCCCCGCCGGGTTCTGCAATGTCAAAGGGCCAGCCCCAATGCAGCGAAAGATAGGTATCGGTAGACCAGATATCAGCTTCCCTGATAGCCTGGGCAAATTCATCTTCACATTTCATTTTGCCGTTTTCGTCGGGTTTGTCATCGCCAATGCAAAGGACAGTTTTGATATGGGGAGCATGTAACTTGATGATTCTGTGAAAACGTACAAAAAAATCTGCAACCTGCTGATAACTATAACGTTTGTTAAAAGCAAACCAGGTGCCTGTGGCTTCGTGGTTAATGCGCAGCATCATTCTCCCAAAGGGGCGCAGGTCTTCGGCAATTTTGATGAGCTGTTCGTCGGACACACCGCAGTCAACAGTCAATGTAAGGATCACGTCCTGTCCGTGACGGCGTATATCCCGCATAAAACAGAATGGCTCTCCGTTGGTATCACCCTCCAGGCCGCCCTGGTACGGGAAATAATCGTCGTACGCATAATCCCAGGCAAAACCAACATTCTTGCCTGGTTCAACCAGCGCGCTCGCACGACTTGGCCAGCCCTTATCCAGCGGATAGTAGCAGTACATCAGATTTACAGCACGGTGGGGTTTTCCCAATACATGAAAAATGTAATCCTGGTTCACATATTCTCCACGTTCACTGCCAACGCTCAGATCAAGCGCGCATTTAGCGGGTCCCATGTGTAAACGGAAAGCTTGAATCATCGTTCCTCCTTACATTTCTAAAATAACTTCGTTTTCTGTTTTTAGCATTGATGCAGGTATATAATCGTCTTCCAGTTTGTTTCCATTTACAGTTAAACAACAACATCCACTTTCGCGGCCTTCGTTGTTTATTACCTTTATGTTTAGTTTACAACCGCGGAAGTTTTTTTCCATGGTAAAGCTTTTCCATGAAGATGGAATCGCAGGCGAAAGACGCAAGCCGTTGATGTCCGGCCTTAATCCTAGTATGCCTTCTACACAGCCAACCATAACGGTACTTGCCGTGCCGGTCAGCCAGTGGACATGACTGCGCCCCTCAAATGGGCTTTCTACACTTTCTGTAAATTGCGAATAAACATACGGTTCCATAAGGCGTATTTGTGTTATATCGTTTTGTGCAGCAGGACAGCTTTCCAGATAGTATTCAAAAGCACGTCCGCCGCGGCCAAGAAGAGCTTCCGCTAAAATCAGCCAGCCCTGGGTTTGCAAAAAGATACTGCCATTTTCTTTGGTAGATGCGTTAAACAAAATCGCCAAAGCTCCGTCAAAGGCATGTTTGCGATAAGGCGGCGACATCAAACGCGCACCGTACTTGGTGTTGAGCTGTTCATACACCAAATCCAGTACAGCTCTGCTGCGCTCCTGTGAGGCAAAACCGGAAATAACCGACCAGCTCTGCGGGTTAAGCCAGATGTTTGCTTCCGGGTCGCTGCCCTTGCCGACAACTTCGCCATGTTCAGTGATTCCCCGCACAAAACGGTCGCTGTTCCAGCAGCGCTCTTCGATGATAACGCCAAACCTTACTTTTAGTTCCGCCATTTGTTTTTCTGTTTCGCCGTCGCCTTTGTATTGGGCAAAACGGATCATTATTTCAAAAGCGTAGTACAACTGCAAAGCTACGAATACCGATACGCCGTTCGCGCCAAGGCGCAGACAATCGTTCCAGTCGGCATGAAGCCCGGCAGGAAGGCCGTGTATCCCCAGATGATCCAGTGAAAAGCCGATTGCCTTTTTAAGGTGGTTGTACACAGTGTCTTTACCCTTGTCGGCGTAGGGAATGTCTTCATCCAAAAGAGCGGTATAACCGGTTTCGGCTATGTACTTCCATACGGTAGGAAAGAGCCACAATGCGTCATCGGCACGGTAGGAAGGATGCCCTGTTGCTTTACGGTAAGATTCATCCTCTGGAGTATCCTCGTGGCCGGGATTATGATTGTATTTTACAAGGGGCAATGCGCCGCCGTGACTTACCTGAGCAGAAATCATAAACCGTATTTTGTCCAGCGCCATTTCGGGGTCTAAATGGATAATGCCCTGGATATCCTGCACTGTATCGCGGTAACCGTATCCGTTGCGCTGGCCGCAGTAAACAAGCGATGCTGCCCGCGACCAGTTAAATGTAATAAAACACTGGTAAGAATTCCATGTGTTGATCATTTCGTTAAAATTGTCATCGGGGGTTTTTACCTGCAAGCCGGACAATTTACCGTGCCAGTAGTTTTTTAACTCGTTTATTTCCTGGCTGGGGAGCTGCTGATCTTCGTAACGAGTTACAAGCTCTTTTGCCTGCATTTCACGTTTTTGCCCAAGCAAAAATGCAAACGAAACACTTTCGCCGGCGTTTAGCTCAATAACTGTATGCAAAGCGCCGCAGGGGTTCATGTTGTAATTGAGAGTTCCATCCAGACAGCCTTTTTCCACAGAAGCGGGATTACCGTAATCGCGGTAGCTGCCCAAAAAAGCAGCGCGGTCGCCGCAGTAGGTTTTAACCTTAACACCGGCGAGCGCAAAAAAGCGCGTTTGTACACGATGTTCATTAACGGCGTTCAGGCAATTTTCGTTTATCGTTTGTAAAATAAATTGATCCTTGTAATAAGTGCGCGTAATGAATTGCGTATACTGTAAATTAACCTGATCCTGCTCGTAAAAACTGTCGCAGGTAAATTCGGCAAAACCAAAAATCGAAATTTTGCGTTTTGTTTTTCCGGGATTTGAAACTTTGACCTGCCATACTTCATGCTCTGCGCCGTGCGGCACGTAATAGTTTACCTGTGAGTGAATATCTGCATACTCAGCTTCCAGCGATGTATAACCGGTACCGTGCCGGCACACTGAACGGTATTTGTCCAGCGGTTTACCCACAGGCTGCCATGATGCCGACCAGTAATCACCGGATTCATCATCGCGCAGATAGACATACCTTCCGGGCCTGTCCTGTTCGTTAAAACGATAACGGATAAGCCTGCCGGCAGCGCCGCTTTTTACAAAGCTGTAACCTCCGGCATTGTTGGAAATGATAGCACCATAAGCAGGCGAGCCCAAATAGTTCGCCCAGGGCGCAGGTGTATCAGGCCTTGTAATAACATACTCCCTTGCCTGCGCATCAAAATAACCGTATGACATTGCCTCTCCTTTTATCCCATTATTACCATAACTTGATGTATTTTGCCATCATTAAAAACAGGCAATATTACACCATCTATTGGGCTGCCGTCCAATACAATGGACTTAACTCCCTTTTCTACGCCTGCGCTGTTATCCACGCTGATGTGATAATCCGCTCCGCGAAAATGCCGCGTAACGGCAAACTCCTTCATATTTGCGGGAATACAGGGGTCGATCAAAAGGCCGTCAAAAACAGGCCGCACTCCAAGTATATACTGCGAAATACTGACAAATGTCCAGGCAGCAGTTCCTGTAAGCCAGGAATTTTTTGCTTCGCCAAAATGCGGCGCTTCCTTTCCGGCTACCATTTGCGCGTACACATACGGCTCCAAACGGCGCAAATCGCAGTCATCCTCGCGGTAGGCGGGGTTTATTTGGGTGTAGGTTTCAAAGGCACGCGTTCCGCGCCCAAGCTTTGTTTCTGCAATGGTTACCCAGGGGTTATTGTGACAGAAAATACCGGCATTCTCCTTGTAACCCGGAGGATACGAAGTAATTTCACCTAACTCAATATGATACTCTTTATAACCAGGCTGCTGAAGCATAATGCCGTAGGGGGTATTTAGATGCTCTTTAACAGAATCAAGAGCTTTCTGCGCACGGCCATCCTTAAGCCCGATACCTGCCATTACTGCAAAACCATTTGGCTCTATAAATATTTTACCGTTTTCACATTCGCGGCTGCCTATTTTTTTGCCGTGAGCGTCATAAGCGCGCAAAAACCAGTCCCCATCCCAGCCGTGTTGGTCTACTGCCTCTGTCATGGCGGCAACTGCTTTTTCGGCACGTTCTGCTTCCGCCAAACGTCCTGTGCGGCGGCAAATCTCGATATAATCGGGGCCGTTAAACACAAAAATTGCAGCAATTAAAACTGATTCAGCAATGCCGCTTTCAAAATTTGCCGTGGTCTGGAAAGATTCGCCGGGTATTTTGGAAAAACAGTTAAGGTTTAAGCAGTCATTCCAGTCAGCCCGCCCGATAAGAGGCAGTCCGTGCGGACCTAAATTGTTTAGAGTGTAATCAAAAGATCGCTGTAAATGAACAAACAGGGTATCCGCCAGATCTTCGTTGTTGTTAAACGGCACTTTTTCGTCAAGGATACCGTAGTCGCCAGTCTCCCTGATGTAAGCCGCAACTCCAGCGATAAGCCAAAGCGGGTCGTCGTTAAAGCCGGTTCCCGCTTCGTGATTCCCGCGTTTGGTTAACGGCTGGTATTGATGATATGCGCTGCCATCGGGAAACTGTGTCGCCGCGATGTCAAGAATACGCGCACGGGCGCGCTGCGGTACAAGATGCACAAAACCCAAAAGATCCTGATTTGAATCGCGGAAACCCATGCCCCGCCCGATGCCCGATTCAAAGTAGGAAGCGCTGCGCGACATATTAAAGGTAACCATACATTGATACTGGTTCCATACGCCTGCCATACGCGCCAAACGTTTATCATCCGCTTTTACCGTGAAGCGGCCTAGCAGATTTTTCCAGTAATCGTTAAGCGCAAAAAGCGCCCTGTCTGCAGCTTCCTGAGTGCCGTACTTTTCAAGCAGCATTTTTGCAGGCGCTTTATTGATCACACCGGGACTTTCCCATTTTTGATCATCGGGGTTTTCACAAAAGCCAAGAATAAACACCAATGTTTTGGATTCTCCCTGTTTAAGACTCACCTTGATATGATGCGAACCCACCGGCGACCATCCAGAAGCGATTGAGTTAGTCGATTTTCTGTTAAACGCAACCTGTGGATGCTCAAAACCGTTATAAAGACCCAAAAAAGCCTGTCTGTCTGTGTCAAAACCTTCGATAGGAACATTAACCGCCCACAACGCATAATGACTGCGGCGCTCGCGGTATTCCGTCTTGTGGTAAATGCACGAACCCTCTACTTCTACTTCGCCTATGCTTAAATTGCGCTGGAAATTTGTCATATCATCCTGCGCATTCCAAAGACAAAATTCGACAAACGAAAAAACATCAATGTTTTTTTCTACATTTGATTCGTTAGTTAATGTAATTTTATGTATTTCGCACTTATCGCCCAGCGGTACAAACGAAACTTGAGAGAATGCAAGGCCGTTTCGCGCCGAAGAAATGCGGGAATAACCCATCCCGTGACGGCACTCGTAGCGATCCAATTCGGATTTCACCGGTTTCCAGGAGGGAGTCCATACGTCTTCGTCACACAAATAAAAATAACGTCCGCCGGAATCTATTGGCACATTATTGTAGCGGTACCGGATCAATCGCAGCAAACGCGCATCGCGGTAAAAACAATAACCGCCGGATGTATTGGAAAACAGTCCGTAAAAATCCTCGCAGCCCAGATAATTAATCCATGGGTAAGGAGTATCGGGGCGGGTAATTACATACTCCCGCATTTCATCATCAAAATAACCGTACTGCATGATTTTCCTCGATCTTTATATTTACACTAAAACTCCCGGCGCGTCAAATCCAGGCAGCGACCCCTTTGTTGATGGAATTGAATCCCGCGCACGTTCATCAAATTCACATGCACAGCGAAGCGCCCTTGCCGCTGCTTTAAAAAGCGCTTCTATTTTGTGATGATCATCTCTGCCGCGGATAACTTCCAGGTGCAGATTACATCCTGCAGCACTGACAAACCCCTGCCAGAAATCCTCGATTAAGCCAGTTTGAAATTCGTATAACGTTCCATTTTCCCGCGCAGAAATCAAAGGGCTTCCGGAAATCTGGCCGTCAAAAAACAAAAACGGCCTGCCGGAAAGATCCACAGCAGCACGAGTTAGACATTCATCCATAGGGAAATAACAAAAACCACTACGTCTGATACCGCGTTTGTCTCCAAGCGCTTTTGCAAAACACTGTCCCAATACAATTCCGGTATCCTCGACTAAGTGATGTTGATCAACTTCAAGATCACCCTTTGCATTTATCTCAATGTCAAAAAGCCCATGACGTGTTAAAGTATTCAACATATGCGCCATAAACCCCAAAGGATAAACCAATCTGGCAGCACCAGTTCCATCAACATTCAAGCGTACAAAAATCTCAGTCTCGTTAGTCTTCCTTTCAATTTCTACTATCCTGCTCATTCCTAATTCCTCAATTCTAATTTCTAACTTCTAACTTCCAACCTCTAAAGTACTACTTTGCGCAAATCATATTCTACAATATCTACGGCTCCCATTTTTTTAAGCTTTGGAATAAGGTCTGGAACATCATTTTTTTTAACGGCAATTTTTACAGCAAAACCGGCTTCTCCATAAAGAGCGGCCACTGTGGGGCTGCGCATTGCAGGAAGACTTGCCAAAGATTCAAATTGCTCCTTTGGAATGTTCATTTCCAGCATTACACGATCACGGCCATCCAGAACAGCGCGAAAAAGCATGGCAAGTTCTTCTATGCGGCTTCGTTTTTGGGCATTGTCCATTGCAATACGTGATGCGACAAACCTTGTAGACGACTCAAGCAAAGTTCCGGTTATTTTTAGGCCATTGTCCTTAAGCGTCTGCCCGCTGGAAGTATTATCGATTATCATATCGGCATCATCTGGGGGAAAAACTTCGGTTGCGCCATAGGTACGAAGAATTCTATACTGGAAGCCGGAAGATTTTAGCCAGCTTTCTGTTAGATTAACATATTCAGTTGCAACAACAATTTTTTTTGAACGCAGTTTAACATCATCATAATCCTGAGGAACCGCAGCTACAATGCGGACTTTATCAAAACCAAGATCGAGAATTTCCACAACATCTGCAGAGCTTTCTTTTATCCAGTCGATACCGGTAAAACCAGCATCATGACTGCCAATTTCCAAAAGCTCTCCAACATTTTGAGGCTTCATGATTTTAGCATCAAGCCAGGGAGCGCCCAAACCTGGACGATAAGTCCTGTCTGCAAGAGTCACAGGAAAACCAGCCTCAGAAAAAAGCCGGTTTACATTATCAAAAATTCTACCCTTTGGCAGAAGTATTTTTAGCTTTTCCATATTTATCAGTTTAGCTGAATTACCAAAAAATGTTAATAGATTGTTGTAATATCCGGCGCATTATAATATAATCTACCAATAAGGATAAAAACATGAAAAAAGCATTTTTAGTTCTTTTTCTTTTAATTTCTGCAATTAATCTAGCCTATTCCCAGAGTATCCCATCTGTAAATGTGATGCAATTTGAAGCCGGCACAGGCGCCAGTAATGCGGATGCCGCGAATTTAACATCCCGAACCATCGAAGAATTACGCTCCTGGGGAACCCTCAATGTTACGGACAGCGGAGCTGCTTTTACAATCAGAGGGATTCTTTCCAGACAGGGCGGCGCTTTTATTTTGTCGGGTTCAACACTCGATGTTAATGGCCGGGTACTAAATGAGTACACAGAACGTGCTCAAACCCTTAGCGCCATATCTGTACTGCAATTCTGCACAAGCGCAGTTGAAAGAGTTCCTTTGCCAAATTACCTTTTGGGAACATGGCAGTCTACTCTTAATATGCCAGACGGCCCTGTTGTTTGCATCATCGAGTTTAGAACTGACAGAACTGTCAGGATAGAAAGATACGATACATGGGAACACAGACAAAACAATTCTTTAAGATACGAAGGATTCGGAACAGGTATTTATACATATACAGGTTTTGCAAACAGAATCGTTACTGCAAATAACAGGCAAATACGCATAGACGCAATAACAAGCATTAATTTAACGCTCGAAGAAACACTGCCGGATCAGACTTCTGTAAATTTATCTAATTTGCAAATTTTGTTTAACGATGGAAGAACTTCGTTTGAGATTTTAAACAATATGTTGCCGTGCGGAAGAAATTACGATGGACCGTCGGTTTATCCTTCTGAACTAATTGGCTTTACTCAATTTAGAAAACTTTAGTGGTGAGGAACATGAAAAACAAATTAATTTTACTGATAATCATACCGGTTTTTATCTTTTCTGGTTTTGCGCAGCAAAGGGTTAATGTTATGGCGGCATCCGTAGGAGCTGCTCCGTTATGGGAAAGACAAATCGGCGACACAGTCAGAACACTTCCTCATTTACAAGCCAGTTCCATTGTATTGGTTGGCGAAAGAGGAACCATCAGCTCTTTTTACAGGAGCGGGACTCATCTTTGGAATTTTGACGCAATGGGAATAGCGGCTCCATTTATTGCCCGTTCCTACGAAGGAGCAACCTATCTTTCCAATACCAATGGAATGTTTATGACAATAAATCGCATAGGCCGTGAATTGTGGCGTTTAAATCTGGAAAGACCCATAACGCACAATCCCGTTGTAGGATGGGACGGCAGGGTTTTCATCCCAATCGGCTCTATGGTAACCTGCCGCACTGCATCTGGAAATGGACTTTGGTCGCTTGATTTAGGCAGCCCGATTGCTGTTTCACCTATACTTGATTCTACAGGAAGTTTTGTGACTGTTCTCCAAAACAATAACTTTATAAAATTGGGTCAATTCAGCCATATCGAAACGATAGCTCTTACAAGGCGTCCTGTTTTGATTGTTTCTCTGGACGAAGGCGGCAGGCAAAGTTATGTATTGCTTTACCAGGGCGGCGAAATGGAAAAAATCAATTTTAACGATTCAGCAAGAGAAGGTTCCAAACTTTCCAGAACGAACCTTAGCTCCCTGCCGGCGCCGCCCGTATCAACAGCAAGCCACGGCGCAAATTTTGCAGTTACATTAAGAGATGGAAGAGTACTTCACATAAATGCAGGCGGCAATATTCTTTGGACAAGAAACAGCCACGATTCTGTAGAAGAACGCGGTTCCGGTAATTTAACAGTTGAACAAACAAAAATGATATACGACGAAAGAGGCGTTTATACCCTAACCGCACGCGGTGTCAGCTCATTTTCACCGGAAGGACGGCGAAGATTTGTTCACAGATTAAGCGTAACAAGCTCGACTGTTCCTGCTCTCAGCGACGAAGGGCTTTTGTATGTTTGCGGAACAGACAATATTCTTAGAGTATATAAAATTGATACAAGACCAAGGTCAATCCCTCTTAACAGATTTTACGGGCATGAGCCAGAAGGCTCATACGGAATGGATAATCCTCCTTCTTCGCCATGGTCAACCGACAGACACCGTTTTAACAACAATGAACAAGACAGAATGTATGAAATGATTAAAACAGCAATTAACAACGGCAACATAGGAACGAATGAACCGGTTTATGTCGCATACATGATGGAAATGATAAGTCATTTTATTGGCAGGCCAGATCCTACTGCTTCGCAGCATGATGTAAGGCCAATGCAGCGTGTCAGGCTTATCAATTTGCTGGCACAAGTCGGCTCAAGAGAGACCATTCCATTTCTTTGGAATATATTTGACAGAGACCGCGAACCTGCGGTTAGAAGAGCATGCGCCGATGCGATAGGCACAATCGGAGTAGACCCCACCGGAAGATCCTTTTATTCCTATCATTTTTTACTTTCACCTAACGACCCTCTTCATGATCCTCAATTGGTATTGGGTGCTGCAGCATCAATCGCGCGGCTTTGCCGTTTTGCAGGTCCTCCGCTTGCCCCGGAAGGATTGCGGGTTTTACGTTTTTTTACACTTCAAACCACATTGCCCCTTGTTGTAAGAACGCAAATCCGGGAAGAAATTGACGCTCTTTTCCGGGAAGGTTTAGATAAGCTAATCGAATAGCGCACCTTTTAAGGAGACAGTTTGATACAGATCATTATATTCAGCGCGATTGCAGGAATTTGTGGAATGGGGCTTGGCGGTTTTATTTCCGCATTACTGTTCAAACGTCCGTCGCAAAATATTATTTGCTGGCTTTTGTCATTTGCCGCCGGAGTTATGGTAAGCATAGTTTGCTTTGGCCTGGTTCCACAAGCGCTTGCACTTGCAGGTTTTTCGGCTTCAATAATTGGCCTTGTCATTGGCATTGTTATTGTAATGGGGCTGAATTATCTTATCGATATAATAACAAAAGCAAACGAAGACGATCTAAAAATTCATCAGACACACGAAGAGTTGTTCCACGAAAGCCAATTTATAAACAATCCAAAAAAAATGCTGCATTCAGGAATGTTAATAATGATAACGATTGCTTTACACAATGTTCCAGAAGGAATTGCCATTGGCGCAGGCGGCAGCCATAATTTTCAGCTGGGTATGTTTTTGGCGCTTATGATAGCAGTTCACAATATCCCGGAAGGAATGGCAATTGCCGCCCCCCTGCTTGCCGGCGGAATAAAAAAATGGAAAGTGGTTTTGCTTACCTCCATAGCCGGAGCAACAACGCTTTTGGGCGGG